>JAUXBK010000146.1 GCA_030619405.1 Sedimenticola sp.
AGACTTGCAAACTTCAATGACGATTACGCCGGAAAAGCGCCCGACCTGGGAGCTTTTGAATTGGGACGACCGCCAATACGTTTCGGCCGAAGAGCAATGGGTAACATCTGGGCGCCCTGGGAACTTCACTGACGCCATGCCGTGGCAGACCGATATGAATCTGCGAATAACAAGAACGCGTAAGAAGGAGGTATTCACAATGAACAGACAAACTATATTGTTAGCTTTCATCTGTGTGCTCGCAATACCGATCCTGGCCGTGACTGGGCAAACAAGGGATCGCGACAGTAGCCGGCAGCGCCAACGTTCAGAGCGCCCGAGCCCGACCCACGCGAATGTCCGCTACGGGCCTCACGATCGCAACGTCCTTGACCTGTATCTGGCGAAGTCCGCCTCGCCGTGTCCGCTGGTGCTCTACATTCACGGCGGCGGGTTTCGAGCCGGCGATAAACGAAGTCTGAATCCAGGCGAAGCCGTGTCCTTTCTGGAAGCGGGTTTCTCGATCGCAGCCATCAACTACCGCCTGACCGACACCGCGCCGGCGATGTTGTTGATCTTCTGCTCCAGTTTGGCCGGCTCCATGATGCGCAGGTTGTGGACGTCGAGGATGACGTTGCCGTTGTCGGTGACGAAATCCTCCCGCCAGACCGGGGTGCCCCCCAGCTTTACCAGTTGCCGCGCCACGTGGCTGCGGGCCATGGGGATCACCTCCACCGGCAGCGGGAACTCGCCCAGCAGATCCACCAGCTTGCTGCCATCTGCGATACAGACGAACTTGCGGCTGGCGCCGGCTACGATCTTCTCACGGGTGAGTGCGCCGCCACCGCCCTTGATCAGCTGCAGGTGGCTGTTCGACTCGTCCGCGCCATCCACGTAGAGGTCGAGTTCGCCGCTGGCATTCAGGTCGAGCACCGGGATGCCGTGAGATTTCATCCGCTCGCTCGATACCTCGGAGCTGGAGACGGCGCCATCGATCTTGTGTTTGATACCGGCCAGCAGGTCGATGAAGTGGTTGACCGTGGATCCGGTGCCGACACCGACGATGCCGCTTTTTACATATTCCAGGGCAGCTTCTGCTGCCATACGTTTCAGATCGTCCTGGGACATAGTGTGCTCCTGCCTGGATGTGAATAATCCGCCCATGATAACGCTGACCAGAAGGGTTGTCATTGCAATATCCAGAAGGCAGAAGGCAGAAGGCAGAAGGCAGAAGGCAGAAGGCAGAATGGGATCACGCCATATTCCAAAAGGTTCCCCGGTTTTTTATTCTGACTTCTAGCTTCCGAATACTCGATACATTCCGTTTCAAAGTGATTAAAATCCTTTGATCGCCCTAAACGCGTTCCGATCGGAAAGAGACCCATGCCCCAGACCTATATCGAGAGAATACTGCGTGCCCAGATCTACGACCTGGCGAAGGAGACACGGCTGGACCCGGCGCCCCGGTTGTCGCGGCGTACCGGTAACCAGGTGCTCCTGAAGCGGGAGGATCTGCAGCCCGTCTTCTCGTTCAAGCTGCGCGGGGCCTACAATCGAATGAGAAATCTGACGGCAGTAGAGCGGGAGAAGGGGGTGATTGCCGCGTCTGCCGGCAACCATGCCCAGGGGGTGGCGCTCTCCGCCCGGCGTCTGGGCATCCGGGCCCTGATCGTGATGCCCAAGACCACGCCACCGATCAAGGTGGACTCGGTCCGCAGCTTCGGGGCCAGGACAGTACTGCATGGCGACTCCTATGACGACGCCTACACGCATGCGATGCAGCTGGTGGCGGAGCAGGGGCTGACCTTCATCCATCCGTTCGACGACCCGGATGTGATCGCCGGCCAGGGCACCATCGGTATGGAGATACTGCGTCAGCATCAGGGTGGGGCGCCCTACGCTATTTTCGTGCCGGTGGGTGGAGGCGGGTTGATCGCGGGTATCGCCTCCTACGTGAAATATGTCTATCCCCAGGTGAAGATCATTGGGGTGGAGCCGGAGGATGCACCGACCCTCTACCGGGCGCTGGAGGCCGGGCGCCGGGTGACCCTGAAACAGGTAGGTATCTTTGCCGACGGGGTGGCGGTCCGACAGATCGGGCGCGAGACCTTCCGAATCGCCCGCAAGGTGGTGGACGAGGTGATCCTGGTCAGCACCGATGAGATCTGCGCCGCCATCAAGGATGTGTTCGACGACACCCGCACCGTGGCCGAACCGGCCGGGGCACTTTCGGTGGCCGGGCTCAAGAAGTATGTAGAGCGGACGGGGCTGAAAGGCGAGAGCCTGGTGGCGATCGAGAGTGGCGCCAACATCAACTTCGACCGTCTGCGCCATGTGGCGGAGCGGGCGGAGCTGGGCGAGCGGCGGGAGGCGCTGCTGGCGGTGGAGATCCCGGAGCAGCCCGGCAGTTTTCTGCACTTCTGCCGTGCCCTGGGCAAACGGAGCGTCACCGAGTTCAACTACCGCTATTCAGACTCGCACCGGGCCCAGGTGTTTGCGGGCGTGGAGCTGAACGAAGGGGAGAGTGAGCGCCAGGCGTTGATCGAGCAGCTGAAGGAGAAGGGGTACCCGGTGATGGATATGACCGATAATGAGATGGCCAAACTGCACATCCGTTACATGGTGGGGGGGCATGCACCGGAGGTGACCAATGAGAGCCTGTTCCGGTTCCAGTTTCCGGAACGCCCGGGCGCGCTCGCCTCCTTCCTGTCGGAGATGGGGCGGCGCTGGAACATCAGCCTGTTCCACTACCGCAACCACGGGGCCGCCTATGGCCGTATCCTGATGGGGGTTCAGCTGGATGCAGGGGAACGGCGGGAATTCCGGGGCTTCATCAAACAACTGGGATACCCCTGCGTGGAGGAGACGGACAACCCGGCCTACCGCCTGTTTGCCTGCGGTGGCAGCTGCCATGAATAGACCGCCGCCTCGGTAAAGATGGCATCCAGCGGTATATCCCAACGCTGTGACTCCAGTGACGGGACCTTCTGACACTCATGGGCCAGGCCGATGAGCAGGGGCCGGCGCCACTGCTCCCGCTGTCGCAGATAGGCGAGGGTGCGGTCATAGAAGCCGCCGCCCATACCGAGCCGGTTGCCCTGCTCGTCGAAGGCGACCAGCGGCATCAGTATCAGGCCCAGGCTCCAGGCCGGTACCGGGGGGCACCGCCTGATATCCGGTTCCCTGATGCCAAAACGGTTGGGCTGGAGGTGGTCACCGCTGCGATGCTCCGAAAACCAGAGTGCCCTCGAGGGGCGGGGACGCAGTACCGGAAGATAGACCCGTTTTCCTGCGTGGCGGATTCTTGTAACCAGAGGCCCGGGGTCTATCTCCCCGTCATTGGCCAGGTAGGTGGCGAGGGAACGGCACTGCAGAAACAGCCTTGAGCGGGTGAACCCCCTGGCCAGTTGCCGTGCGTGGTGTCGCTGCTCCCGCTCGGGTATGGCACGTCGCCTCGCCCTGATCTCGAGGCGCAACTTGGCCCGGGCCTCTGTGGGACGGGGGCGTGCGGTGGTGTTATCCGTAGAGGACTTCACGGATAAAGCGTGCAAAAGAAAAGAGGTATCCCCCACCTGTGCCGTTGCCTGCTTTCGTTCTTGAACCAGCAGGTTCAAGTGGGGACAACAGCAGCCCTTCAGGCTTTCCGCTCGGGGCGGACATGCACACCGGTAACTGCGTCATGCCCCCTGGGTACGTGTTAGGCTCAAGAAAATACCCGGCCTGCTGACGAACACTGCAGGAGATACCATAGTTCATAGGCTAAACCCAAACGGCCCAAAGTTCCAGTGGGTTGTCCCTTGATCGTCTGGTTCCTAGGTATTTAGGTATTTAGGTACTAGGTACTAGGTACTAGGTCCTAGGTCCTAGGTACTCAGGTTGGAGTCTGTGATTTAAACGGGTTCCGCAAAAAACCAATTATTTCTGATAAATGCCTATCCAGGTAGCTCCTAACACTCTCGTGCGAACCGGGGCCAGCGCAACAATCCACCGTAGGTCACACCGTTACCTGAAATAAATACCTGAAGCAGCTTTTCAAGCAGCTCATGCCCACAAAAAACCTTGTTTTTGGCCCACTCTTTGCGTCAATACTCCTTCTGGAAATCCAGCAGGCTTCGCTTTCCTTACGATTTCGCCATGGCGAGCTGCTCACCACTCAGCAGATCAAGAAATTAGGATCTAACTGGATAAGCATTTTTCTGATAAATACCTGAGAATCCCCTTCCTCTAAACCAGGCGAAGGGGCCAACCGTGTTTTTCCTAGTACCTAGTACCTAGTACCTGTCTTTATCCTCCAGTGCGGCCTCTATCTTTTCCTGCATGTTTTTCAGGCGGTTGCTGATGATCTCCACGCTGTTGTCATCGTGGTTTCGCTGTTCCAGCAGTTCATGGGCGAGGTTGAGGGCCACCATCACCGCGATGCGGTCGGTCCCGATCACCTTTCCCCCTGCTCTGATCTCACGCATCTTCTGATCCAGGTAGCGGGCGGATGCGAGCAGCGCCTCCTGTTCACCCTGCTGACAGGCGATGCGGTACTCCTTGTCCAGGATATGGATTTTTACCGGGATACTGCTGTCGTTCACAGGTTGGTTTCCATTGATTTCAGGCGGGTGATCATCGCTTCCACGCGGGTTCTGGCGAGTTCGCTCTTCTCCAGCAGCTCAGCCCGTTCCACCACCAGCTGCTCCTGTTTGGAGCGCAGGGCGACGTTCTCGCTCTTGAGCTGGCTGAGGGTGCGGACCAGTTCTTCCACGCGGACTTCCAGCCGTTTCAGTACTGCTTCAGGCAGGGCGCTCAGGGATTCATTATTCATTAGCCCTAAATATAGAGTGACGCACCCTGCGGGTCAACGGTGCGGGCCAGTTCATACATGATATCATTTCCCTTTCTCTGCCTGCAGTTACTGGATATGGAACCAAAGATCGGGAATCTATGAACTGGATATCTGAGCAAGCACTCGATCTGGAGCGGGTGGAACGTCGCCTGGCCTCGGCAGATCTGGAGCTGAGCGGCTCGGAGGCGCATGGTGTGATCTGCGGCCTGCTCTGTACCGGGCAGCCCGACACCCTCGATGGCTGGCTGGCGGAGCTGTTTCCGCCTCCGGCGGATGATGAGGGACTGGCGGATGATTGCCAGCGCACCCTGCGGCTGCTGTGCGAAGCGACGCAGGGGGCGATCGAAGGGCCGGGTCTGGGTTTCTCGCCACTGCTGCCCGATGATGACCGGCCGCTCCGGCAGCGGGCGGCAGGGGTGTGTGACTGGTGTCAGGGTTTTCTCTATGGGGTCGGTCTGGCCGGCGTTGCAACGGAACAGACGCTGTCAGACCACGCTCGCGAGGCGCTGCAGGATATGAGTGACATCATGCGCATGGATCTGGATGCCCTGGAGGAGGAGGAGGAGAGTGAGGAGTCCCTGATGCAGGTCACCGAGTTTCTCCGGGTTGCGGTCAGGCTGGTCTACGAAGAGCTGGTGCCCGACGAAACGGTGCGCCCATGACAATGGCAGAGTTCAAACGGCGCCGCCGCCAGCTGATGCGCATGATGGGGGCCGGCAGTATCGCCATACTGGCGTCGGCGCCGGTGGCGAAGCGCAACCGGGACGTCGATTACCCCTATCGTCCCGACAGCGACTTCTACTACCTGACCGGCTTTCCCGAACCGGAGGCGGTGGTGGTGCTGATCCCGGGCCGCAAGCAGGCCGAATACGTGCTCTTCTGCCGTGAGAGGGATCCGAAAAAGGAACTCTGGCATGGTACCCGTGCTGGCCAGGAGGGGGCAAAGGAGCAATACGGTGCCGATGACTCCTTTCCCATCGGCGATCTGGATGACATCCTGCCGCGCATGCTGGAACAGTGTGATCGGGCCTTCTATGCCATGGGCTGCGACCTGGAACTGGACCGTCGGATGTCCGAGTGGATCAGTGGTATCCGCGCCCAGGGGCGGGCGGGTATCCAGGGACCGCTGGAGTTCATCGCGCTCGATCACTATCTGCATGATATGCGGCTCTACAAGAGTCGCTCGGAGATCAAGGTGATGCGGGATGCGGCCCGCATCTCCGCCCGTGCCCACAAGCGGGTGATGCAGTTGTGCCGGCCGGGGGTGAAGGAGTGGCAGCTGGAGGCGGAGATGGCGTATGCCTGCGCCAGCGCTGGTGCCCGTGAACAGGCGTACTCCTCGATCGTCGGCGGCGGCGCCAACGGTTGCGTGCTGCACTACACGGAGAACCAGGATGAGCTGCAGGATGGCGATCTGCTGCTGATCGATGCCGGCTGTGAACTGGAATACTACGCCTCCGATATCACCCGTACCTTCCCGGTCAACGGTCGTTTCAACAACGCTCAGCGCGCCCTTTACGAGCTGGTGCTGAAGGCCCAGCTGGCAGCGCTCAGGAAGGTCCGCCCCGGGGCGCACTGGAACGACCCCCATATGGCTGCAGTCCGGGTGATCACCCGTGGGCTGATGGAACTGGGGATTCTGAAGGGGCGGCTGCCGACCCTGCTGAAGAACGACGCCTACAAGCGTTTCTACATGCACCGCACCGGCCACTGGCTGGGGATGGACGTCCACGACGTGGGTGACTACAAGGTGGATGGCAGCTGGCGCCTGCTGGAGCCGGGCATGGCACTGACCATCGAACCCGGCATCTATATCCCCGCTGGCAGCAAGGGGGTGGCCCGCAAATGGTGGAACATCGGCATCCGTATCGAAGACGATGTGGTCGTGACCAGGGAGGGGTGCGAGGTGCTCAGTAAGGATGCCCCCAAGGGCGTGGAGGAGATCGAGGAGTTGATGTGTTTAAAAGCAGGTACTAGGTACTAGGTACTAGGTACTAGGTACTAGGTACTAGGTACTAGGTACTAGGTACTAGGTACTAGGTACTAGGTA
>JAUXBK010000117.1 GCA_030619405.1 Sedimenticola sp.
AAACCTAACCTGGTGGATCCGCTCCGCTTGATCCACCCTACCTCATTAGAATGGCACCGCGTAAATCCCATCAACACACGATCAGCGGCGCTTTCTACCACCCCGGAACCGTTTCTCCGAACGACGCCTCTCAGTGTCCGAGGTTCCCGCTGTCGCCTTGTCACGGCTATGACCCCGCCCTTTGGCGCCACTCCCCGCCGGCTGCCAGGTCGGCACCAGGTGGCGCTTGCCGTTGCCGATCAGGTCGGCCCGTCCCATGCGTTTCAACGCCTCCCGCAGCAACGGCCAGTTGTCCGGGTCGTGATAACGCAGAAATGCCTTGTGCAGACGCCGCTGCCGTAACCCCCGAGCCACGGGGATCTGCTCTCCATTTCGCTTCACCTTGCGCAGCGGATTGCGCCCGGTGTGGTACATGGCAGAGGCAATGGCCAGCGGGGTGGGAAGAAACGCCTGCACCTGGTCCGGCCGGAAGCCATTGCGCTTCAACCACAGGGCCAGATTCAGCATATCCCGGTCAGTGGTACCCGGGTGTGCGGCAATAAAGTAGGGAATCAGATACTGCTTCTTGCCCGCCTCCCGGGAAAACCGGTCGAACAGCTGCTTGAACCGATCGTAGCTGCCGATCCCCGGTTTCATCATCATCTCCAGGGGGCCCTGTTCCGTATGCTCCGGGGCGATCTTGAGGTATCCCCCCACATGGTGGGTGATCAGCTCTTTCAGATATTCCAGATCCCGGATCGCCAGGTCATAACGCAGCCCGGAGGCGATAAAGACGCGCTTCACTCCCTTGACACGGCGCGCCCGTCGGTAGAGCCGGGTCAAGGGGGCATGGTCGGTGGACATATGCCTGCAGATGTCGGGAAAGACACAGGAGAGCCGTCGGCAGGCTGACTCGATCTTCGGATCCTCACAGGCCAGGCGGTACATGTTGGCGGTGGGACCACCCAGATCGGAGATATTGCCGGCAAATCCAGGCACCGTATCCCGTACCGTCTCGATCTCCCGAATCACCGACTCCTCCGAACGGCTCTGGATGATGCGCCCCTCATGCTCGGTGATGGAGCAGAAGGTGCAGCCGCCGAAGCAGCCACGCATGATCGGGATAGAGAAGCGGATCATCTCCCAGGCGGGATGCCGCGACTCACCGTAGGCCGGATGGGGCTGGCGGGTGTAGGGGAACTCATACAAACGGTCCAGCTCCCGGGTGGTCAACGGGATCGGGGGCGGGTTGATCCATACCTCCCGCCGGCCGTGACGCTGCACCAGCGCCCGGGCATTTCCCGGGTTGGTCTCCAGATGGAACACCCGGGAAGCGTGGGCGTAAAGCACCGGATCCGCCACCACCTGTTCATAGGAGGGGAGCCGGACCACGCTTCGGGCGCGATCCATATGACGGGGGCGGCGATGAAACGCCACCACCCGGCCGGCATCCTGAGACGCTTTCATGGCACACGCCGGGGCCTCTGCATAGGGATCGGGCCGTGCTGCGATACCCCCTGGCTGGTCCACGGTGGTGGAGTCGATCTCCAGCCATTGCTGAGGAATCTGCTGGCGCATCAGGGCGGTGCCCCGGATATCGCTGATCTGCTGCAGCGACTCACCCGCGGCCAGCCGGTGAGCCAGTTCCACCACCGCCCGCTCCGCATTGCCGTACAGCAGCAGGTCCGCCTTGGCGTCCGGCAGGATGGAGCGGCGCACCTTGTCCGACCAATAGTCGTAGTGGGCGATACGCCGCAGGCTGGCCTCGATCCCGCCGATGACGACCGGCACCCCTTTGTATGCCTCCCGCGCCCGCTGGGTATAGACGATCACTGCCCGGTCCGGGCGCCGACCGCTCTCACCATCCGGGGTATAGGCATCATTGGAGCGGATGCGCCGGTCGGCCGTGTAGTGGTTGACCATGGAGTCCATGTTGCCGGCGGTGACGGCGAAGAAGAGATTGGGCCGCCCCAGGCGCCGGAAATCTGCCACCGCGGTCCAGGCGGGCTGGGCGATGATGCCGACACGGAACCCCTGTGCCTCCAGCAGCCGGCCGATGATGGCCATGCCGAAGCTGGGGTGGTCCACATAGGCATCTCCGGTGACGATGATGATGTCACAGCTGTCCCAGCCCAGCTCATCCATCTCCTCCCGGGACATGGGAAGCAGCGGCGCGGTACCGAACCGCGCCGCCCGGTAAGGACGATGAGAGAAGAGACCAACGGCGGTTCTGGTTCGGGTCATGGTTTTTTCTGCACAAGTGCCAACGTCCGGTCGAGCGATTATTGCCGCGAATGGACACAAAAAAATATTGACGACAAGACTAACCCGGGGCTAAAGGGGGCACTACCGAATGGCACTTAGCTTAAGCTGGTTTACCCGATGAAACTACACCAAATCTGTCTTGTGGGAGCGGGCTTGCCCGCGAAATGGCGGCAATTTGTTCGCGGGCAAGCCCGCTCCCACAGACAATTCCGGCTTAAGTAAGCGCCATTCGGGGCACTACCCTTTTTCCAGACGACTCTCCTTAGGGCTCGCGAAATAATAAGTCCCTGAATTTGGGGCGTCGAGACGCCCGTCTGGCAAGGCGCGGAAACGCAGGAATATCAATATCTTCCCGGTTTTCGCAACATGACCCACAAGGATGTGGGAAATGCCGGTTCCGTCAGGAACATGAACCGGCCCGCCAGGCGGGGGCCGTTCTCGCACATCCATGTGCTACACGGCATTTGAACATCCTGTTCGGCATGGATCGGCGTTCCAAAACAGGGAGTTATTGTTTTGCGAGCCCTAAGTGCTGGAAACCGTGGATGGCACTGAGCCTGTTCATCGCAGTGGTTCTGTCGGGCAGTGCAGCCGCAGAGGTAAGCGCTACGAAAGACCCGCAGACCGGCCTGCGCACCTGGGAATGGGGGCAGGCGGGAGTCAAGTTTCAGCTGGTACAGCGGCTGCCGGATCAGACCCGTGCCTTCTTTCAGGGTCGTGGATTCTCCAGCGCGAACGCCGACACCATTGCTCGTTCCTGTGTCTTCCAAACCATCTTCCGCAATGCCGGCAAGGCGCCCTTGAGCTACGATCTCGACGACTGGATACTGACCCACAAGGGTAAGACACGCTCCCTGCAGACGCGGGAGCGCTGGGATGAAGTGTGGCGGACCAGGGATGTAGGACAGGGACCCCGCATTGCCTTTCGCTGGTCACTCCTGCCCACCCGTCAGCAGTTTGAACCAGGTGACTACAACTGGGGCATGACCAGCTTTGGCCTGCCTCCCGGGGAGAGGTTCGATCTCTCCCTGCGCCTGACCCTTGATGGAAAAGTCATCGATGGCCGGATTCCCGCAATCACCTGTGCGGCCGACCGGCCGCAAGGGATCGACTGATGCCACGGATAGTGCTTTTTCTCCTCCTCCTTCTTCTGCCCGTCCTGTCGCCGTTTGCCACCGCCCAGCAGGCGGGGCAGGGACTCACCGAAGTTACGGACAGACCGCCTTCCCCCGACTTCCTGCTGACCGACATGGACGGCAACAGACACCGCCTCTCGGAGTACCGGGGCCGGGTGGTGATCATCAATTTCTGGGCCACCTGGTGCCCCCCCTGCCGGGCGGAGATGCCGTCCATGCAGCGTGCCTGGGAGCAGTTGAAAAAGGAGGGCATCCTGATGTTTGGCATCGACGTGGGCGAGGATGAAGACACCATCTTCCAGTTCACTGCCAACTATCCGGTGGAGTTTCCGTTACTGATGGACCAGGACTCCAGCGTCATCGGTCAGTGGCCGGTACGGGGACTGCCCACCACATTCGTGGTCGACCCGGAAGGCAGAATAGCCTATCGGGCCATCGGTGGCAGAGAGTGGGACGATCCGGAGCTGCTGGTCCTGGTGAGAGCGCTCAAGCGCTAAGTGGCTTCTGAATTAAGTCTGGACGAAGTAGATTGTAGATGCTGGTCACACGGCCTGCCTGCAGTGGATCTCCCGAGTGAACAGGATGTGCAGCAGTGACAGGCCGATCCAGGCCAGCATGAGGCTGAAACCGCTTCGATAGGCGTCGAGACCGTATACCTGCACACCATCGGCCATCCCCCCCTGCCACTTCAGGTCCAGCACCCAGCCCACCGCCGGCTGCAGCAGCATGGGGCCCATCATCACCCCCATGTTGACCACCCCGGAGGCGGTGCCCGCCAGGCGTGCGGGGGCGGGCTCTTTGGCGAAGGCGAAGCCGATGATCATGTTGCCGGAGAAGAAACCGACCAGAACCAGCAGCAGCCAGGGATGATCAGGACGGACCATTTTGGGATATGGGGGGGGAGTGATACACTCCTCGTCCATTTGCTGTGACTGGGGCTACCCGGATGGGTTGCTTCAGATGAACGGTGATCGTTGATGCCGGATAAGGTTAATCTGGGGACAGAGGGTCTATGCAAAATAACGTTGTGTGGGGCCAGCACCTGATCCTGGATATGGGAGGGTGCAACGAGAACATCTCACGGAAGGAGAACATCCGCGCTTTTGTGGCGGAGCTGGTGGATGCCATCGATATGGTGGCCTATGGCGAGCCTATCATCGAGCATTTTGCCACCCACAGCCAGGAGGCCGCCGGCTACTCGCTGGTCCAGCTGATCGAGACTTCAGCGATCAGTGCTCATTTCAGTGATCACAACCGGGATGTATACCTGGATGTTTTTTCCTGTAAGTCGTTTGACAGGAACAGGGTGGTACAGGTGGTGGATAAACACTTTGCACCAAAGAGTATCTATATACTCTCGCTCGAACGCGAAGCAAAACAGCCGGTGCAGCCCCCATTCACCCAATTGAGATAAGGGCTTGCACAGCAATAAGTTACCGGATTTGGGGCGTCGAGGCGCCCGTCTGGCAAGGCGCGAAAGCGCAGGAATATTTATTATCTTTCAAGTTTTCGTAACGCAGCCAGACGGGATGGATCGGCGTTCCAAAACGGTAAGTTATTGTTGTGCGGGCCCTAAAGGAAGACTCCACTAGACGCAGTGGAAACACCCTATTACCTGATCGATGAAAACCGCCTGCTGGATAACCTGAAAAAGATCCAGTTCGTCAGGCGCCATGGAGATGCCCGCTCGGTACTGGCACTGAAATGCTTCTCTACCTGGTCTCTGTTCGGGCTCATGCGTCAATACATGGACGGTACGACCAGCAGCTCCCTGTATGAGGCCAGACTGGGTCACGAGACTTTCGGTAAAGAGGTACACGCCTACAGCGTGGCTTTCGACGAAGCCGAGATCCGGCAGCTGCGCGCTTTTTCCAGCAAGATCATATTCAATTCCGTCTCCCAGCTGCAGCGTTTCCATTCCCTCGCCAGGGAGCAGAGACCCTCTCCGGAGATCGGGTTGAGGGTGAATCCCCAGGTCAGTTATTCCCACTTCGATCTGGCCGATCCCGCAAGGCCCCACTCACGTCTCGGGGTAATCGATCAGGAGGCGATACGGGAAGTGCTGCCCCTGATCTCGGGTCTGATGTTCCACTACAATTGTGAGAACGAGGATTTTGAGAACTTCTCCAGCCTGCTCGATTATCTGAGCGAGACTTATGGGGCGCTGTTGCAGCAACTCGATTGGGTGAGCCTGGGCGGCGGGGTAACTTTTACCCTCGAAGAATATCCCCTGGTCGCTTTTTGTGAAAAGTTGAAGGCCTTTTCCAGACGATTCGAACTGCAGGTTTATCTGGAACCGGGGGAGGCGGTGATTACCGGTGCCGCCTGGCTGGTTACCCGGGTGCTGGATGTGGTATCCAATGAGACGGATATCGCCATTGTCGACAGCTCGGTGGAAGCACATATGCTGGATCTGCTGATCTACCGGGAAACCGCGGAAGTAGAAGGGTCCGGCGAGGGGAGTTATTGCTATACCGTAGCCGGGAGATCCTGCCTGGCGGGGGATCTGTTTGGCAGTGCCTGCTTCCGCGAGCCGCTGCAGGTGGGTGACACCATCCGCATCGCCGATGCGGCAGGTTATACCATGGTAAAAAAGAACTGGTTCAACGGAGTAAGGATGCCTGCCATCGTGGTGAAAAGGCTGGACGGCACTGTCGAACAGGTCAAACGGTTCGACTATCGGGATTACAAATCCAGTTTGTCTTGAAAAAACAGAGGGCAGGGTTTTCGCACAGCATGAAAAAAAATGTATTGATCATCGGAGCGGGTGGGGTGGCCAACGTGGCTGCCCACAAGTGCGCCCGGAACAACGATATTCTGGGTGATATCTGCATCGCATCCAGAACCCTGACGAAGTGTGACGATATCATCGAGAGCATTCATCGTAAAGGGAGTCTGAAACAGTCAGCGGGCCGGCTCCAGTCGCGCCAGCTGGATGCAATGGATGTGGTTTCCCTGGAAAGCCTGATCAGGGAGACTGGCAGCCAGATCGTGATAAACGTGGGTAGCCCTTTCGTCAACATGTCGGTGCTGCAGGCCTGCATGCGGACGGGAGTCGCCTATATGGATACGGCGATCCACGAGGAGCAGGACAAGATCTGTGAGCAGCCGCCCTGGTATGCTAACTATGAATGGAAACACCGGGACCAGTGCCGAGAGAAAGGGGTAACCGCCATCCTGGGTGTTGGCTTCGACCCGGGGGTGGTCAATGCCTATTGCGCTTATGCCCGCAAGCACTATTTCGACCGGATCGATACCATCGATATCATGGATGTGAATGCGGGGGACCATGGCCGCTATTTTGCGACCAACTTCGATGCGGAGATCAATTTCCGTGAATTCACCGAAGCGGTATGGACCTGGGTGGACCGGCGGTGGGTAGCCATGCCGGTACACACGGAAAAGCGCAGCTATGACTTTCCGGTGGTGGGTAAGCAGACGATCTATCTGACCGGGCACGATGAGTTGCACTCGCTGTCCCGGAACATCGATGCCAACAGCGTTCGTTTCTGGATGGGTTTCAGTGCCCATTACATCAACTGTTTTACGGTGTTGAAGAATACCGGTCTGTTGTCCGAACAGCCGGTGCGCACCGCGGAAGGGGTAGAGATCGTCCCGCTGAAGGTGGTCAAGGCCTGCCTCCCGGATCCTGCCTCCCTGGCGCCGGACTATAAGGGCAAGACCTGTATTGGAAACCTGGTCAAAGGTGAAAAGGATGGCAGGCGGACCGAAATCTTTATCTACAACGTCTGTGATCACCACGCCTGTTACGAGGAGGTGGAATCGCAGGCCATCTCCTACACCGCAGGGGTTCCGCCGGTGGCGGCAGCTATCCTGATCGCCCGGGGAACATGGGATACAAAGACCATGGTCAATGTGGAGGAGGTCGATCCGGACCCGTTTCTTGAACTGTTGGGCAAGATGGGGCTGCCGACCAGTATCGAGAATGTTTCCCCATCTGAATCCGCGTAAGCTCCCCTATAATCTGTGGGCTGGCACTGATCGGATGTGATTGATTACAATGGGAAGCACGCCCGGGTATTGCCGAACAGGGAGGGCCCTGGCCCGGTTGGGCGAGTGGGTTCTGGTGGAGTTGGAACCCTGATGATGCGCACGGAGTGCAGGTAGGCGAGATATGATTGGTTCTGAAGAATTTTCCTTGCGCCTCAAGGAGGCGGCAGGCGAGGTGGGTATCTATTCCCCGCGGGAGATGGCACGGTTGCTCGAGGTTCAGGAGCAGTCTGTCAAACAGTGGTACCAAGGCAAGACGAGGCCCAACGGAAAGAACCTCGCAAATCTGATCAGCCTGCTGAATGTACGTTACGAGTGGTTGATGTACGGCAAACATTCGGAGGGGGCTCCCGGGGGCATGGTTGAGCCCAGTAACCCGGTCACCGATTTTTCCGATGCCATTGCGGTACTTTCCGGAATGGGAGGCCTCCTGCTGGACAGGACCAGTGGGATAGACCGGGAGGGTGCGGAGAAGATCGGCCGCACCATAACCCAGGCTTCAAGAAATGCAGACCAGGCCTTTCAGGCGCTGCTCAAGCGTTATCTCAAGCACTGCAAGGAGTGATTGGATCCCAAAACGTAACCGTTCAGTCCCCCTGCCGTTTTGAACCCCTCACCCTGACCCTCGGCTTTGGCATCCTGCGTCGCTCTACCTCCTCCATCCATGGAGTCGTCTCCCTGAGGGAGAGGGGATTTGAGGAGGGGGGACTGAACGGTTACCCCGCAGAGTCTCGC
>JAUXBK010000173.1 GCA_030619405.1 Sedimenticola sp.
CGGGGCCAGGGATGGCCACCGGCGAGGACGGAATGAAACGAGGAAGAAGACCGGCACAATAAGCCGGTCTTTTAGGGACTTGGAAAATATTAAATTACGTGATTTGCGCCGGATAGGTCTTCGTCTTCAAGGCGCGCCAAGGGGCGCATACTCGTTGTATGTAACCCTTGGCGCAACACCGAAGACGGAGCCATAGACAAGCAAGGCGCGTAATTTAATCTTTTCCAAGCCCCTTATCCCTGGTGCTGCAGGATCAACGCCCCCAGCGGTGGCAGCGTGAGCTCCATCGATTGGGCCTGTCCCATCCACTCCGTGGGGTCGGTGGTGACGAGCCCGGCGTTGCCCATGTTGCTGCCACCGTAGAAAGCCGAGTCTGAGTTGAGCAGCTCCTTATAGGCACCTGCCTTTGGCAGACCGATGCGGTAGTGTTCCCGCGGTACCGGGGTGAAGTTGAGCGCCACCACCACGAAACTGCCGTCCCTGGCCCAGCGCAGAAAGCTGAGCACCGACTGGCTGGCGTCGTGGCAGTCGATCCACTCGAAGCCGCCGTCCTCGAAATCCAGGTCGTGCAGGGGCTTCAGCTCCCGGTGCAGCCGGTTGAGCTCGGTGACCAGGAGGCTGACGCCCTGATGCTGCGAGCGCTCCAGCAGATTCCAGTCCAGCTGGGCCGCTTCGTTCCACTCCCGGCCCTGGGCAAATTCGTTGCCCATGAACAGCAGCTTCTTGCCCGGGTAGCAGAACATGTAACTGTAGAGCAGCCGCAGAGAGGCAAAGCGTTGCCATGGGTCTCCCGACATCTTGTCCAGCATCGAGCCCTTTCCATGCACCACTTCGTCGTGGGAGAAGGGGAGCACGAAGTTCTCGGTGAAGCTGTAGAGCAGGCCGAAGGTGAGCCGGTCGTGGTGGAAATGGCGGAACACCGGGTCATTCTCCATGTAGGAGAGGGTGTCGTGCATCCAGCCCATGTTCCACTTCATGCTGAATCCCAGTCCCCCCAGCCAGGTGGGGCGTGACACCTGGGGCCAGGCGGTGGACTCCTCGGCGATCACCAGGGTGCCCGGGTACTGGTCGTGGGTGACGCTGTTGAGGTGGCGCAGGAACTCCACCGCCTCCAGGTTTTCCCGGCCGCCGTATTCGTTGGGGACCCAGTCGCCGGGCTCCCGGGAGTAGTCCAGGTAAAGCATAGAGGCCACCGCATCCACCCGCAGGCCGTCCAGGTGAAATTCCTCCAGCCAGAACAGGGCGCTGGAGAGCAGGAAGTTCTTCACCTCGTTGCGGCCAAAGTTGAAGATCAGGGTACCCCAGTCCCGATGCTCCCCCTTTCTCGGGTCTTCATGCTCATAGAGGGCGGTGCCATCGAAGCGGGCCAGTGCGTGTTCATCCTTGGGAAAGTGGGCGGGCACCCAGTCGAGGATGATACCGATACCCTGGCGGTGCAGGTAATCGACGAAATAGCGGAAATCGTCAGGGGAGCCGAAACGGCTGGTGGGGGCGAAATAGCCGGTGGTCTGGTAGCCCCAGGAGCGATCGAACGGATGCTCGGTGATCGGCAGCAGCTCGATGTGGGTGAAACCGGTCTCGCGGATGTAATCGGCCAGCCGGTGGGCGATCTCACGGTAGTTGAGAAACCCCCCTTCCTCGTCCCGTTGCCAGGACCCCAGGTGCACTTCGTAGATGGATAGAGGGGCGTGCTGCCAGGATGCCTCCGCCCGGTCGTTCATCCACTGCTGATCTTCCCAGATGTGACTGGAGGCGGCGGTCACTACGCCGGCATTGGCCGGGCGCTTCTGAAACAGGTGAGCGTAGGGGTCGTTCTTCGTCAGCACTTCGCCCCCTTTGCTCCGGATCTCGAAACGGTAGAAGGTGTCTGCCTTGGCCTGCGGCAGGAACAGCTCCCAGACACCGGAACCACCGCAGCTGCGCATCGGGTTCACCCGGCCGTCCCAGCCATTGAAGTCCCCGACTACGCTGACCCGGTCTGCGTTGGGCGCCCAGACCGCGAACAGTATCCCCTCCACGCTGTCGGCATGGTGGGGGTGGGCCCCCAGTACCCGGTAGATGTGCCAGTGCCTGCCCTGGGTGAAGAGATAGATGTCGAACTCTTCGACCTGGGGGGGAAAGCAGTAGGGGTCGTAGTGGGTGGCGCCGTGGTCGAAGTCGTCGCTCCAGCTGATCTGGTAGCGATCCGGAACCGCGTCGGCGGCGCCGTGCCACTCGAAGAAGTCGGTCCCCGGGATCCGTTCCAGCGGCAGATCGGGTTCGACGATGCGGGCCTGCTGGGCCCTGGGCAGGAAGGCCCTTACCACCGCCTGCCCATCCTGAATGTGCCGGCCGAGTACTTCGAAGGGGTCGTGATGGCGTGCCTCGGCAATACGCTGGAGGGGTTCCTGGATCTGCTTCTTGTTCATAGGCTTGCCTGCAATGCCCGCGTTGAATGGTATCACTCTCCCCCCGGGGTGAGAGTGTCGTAAAAACTTGTAACCCCTCCTCCTTCCGGGAGAGGGAGCTTTTGCGACACCCTCCGGGTGGAGAGGACGTCCGTTGCCACTGGATGACAAATTAAGGGGTCTTAAATATCCACTTGGCATGTTAGCATACACTGAATTAGCTCAGTGAAATACCGACCAATGCTCTTGCAAAACTCTTAAATCCCCTCGCTCTTGAGGGGGGTGGCTAAAATCTAAAGTGTTATCTTTAGTTTGATCCCCTCACCCCAACCCTCTCCCAGGGGGAGAGGGGGTATTTTGCAAGAATATCTACCGATCGGGTAATCAGCGCCCTCGCAGAGGGAGATTGCAGAAATTGCAGAAGGAGACTAGTGATGAATGCAGGTCAGGATCCACGTTTCGTCAGCCGTTTGACCAAAAATACACTGGCACTGATCCTCGCCGGAGGGCGTGGCTCCCGCTTGAAGCACCTCACCAAATGGCGTTCCAAGCCGGCAGTACCGTTTGGTGGCAAGTTCCGCATCATCGACTTCCCCCTCTCTAACTGTATCAATTCCGGCATTCGCCAGATCGGTGTGCTCACCCAGTACAAGGCCCACTCCCTGATCCTGCATATCCAGAAAGGGTGGGGGTTCCTGCGGGGGGAGTTCGGTGAATTCGTCGAGCTGCTGCCGGCCCAGCAGCGGATCGAGAACAACTGGTATGCGGGCACTGCCGATGCCATTTACCAGAATCTGGATATCTTCCGCAACCACGACCCGGACTATGTGCTGGTGCTGGCCGGAGATCACATCTACCGTATGGACTATGGCACCATGATCGCCCATCACGTCGAGAGCGGTGCCGATATGACCGTCGGCTGTCTCGAGGTGGATCTGGCTACCGCCAGAGAGTTTGGGGTGATGGCGGTGGATGAAGAGGGCCAGGTACTGGAGTTTGCCGAGAAACCGGACAATCCCAAGCCCCTGCCCGGCAATGAGAACCTGGCACTGGCCTCGATGGGGATCTATGTCTTCAATACCGCCTTCCTGTTCGAACAGCTGATCAAGGATGCGGATACGCCGAATTCCACCCACGACTTCGGCAAGGATATCATCCCCAGGGTGATCGACAAGTACCGGGTCATCTCCTATTCGTTCCAGGATCCGAAGAGCGGCCGACAGGCCTACTGGCGGGACGTGGGGACCCTGGATGCCTTCTGGTCGGCCAACCTGGAGCTGATCGGGGTGACGCCGGAGCTGGACCTGTATGACAAGACCTGGCCGATCTGGACCTATCAGGAGCAGCTCCCGCCGGCCAAGTTCGTCTTCGACGACGACGACCGTCGGGGTATGGCGGTGGATACCATGGTCTCCGGTGGCTGCATCGTCTCCGGCGCGCTGGTACGCCACTCCCTGCTCTTCTCCAACGTACGGGTCAATTCCTACACCACGGTGAAGGACTCGGTGATTCTCCCGGACGTGGATATCGGCAGACACTGCCGTATCACCAAAGCGGTGATCGACCGGGGCTGTGTGATCGAGGAGGGGATGGTGATCGGAGACGATCCGGTCGCGGATGCCAAACGGTTTCATGTCTCCGCAGGGGGGGTGGTATTGGTGACGCCGGAGATGTTGGGGCAGGTGCTCAACTATGTCCGCTGACCAGCGACTCAAGGTAGTCCTCTGCTGGCACATGCACCAGCCGGACTACCGGGGGCCTGCACACGGCGATTTCCAGCTCCCCTGGGTCTACCTGCATGCGATCAAGGACTACTCGGACATGGCGGCCCACCTGGAGCAGAATCCGGATGCCCGGGCGGTGGTCAATTTTGCGCCGGTGCTGCTGGAGCAGCTGGACGAGTATGTCAACCAGATCCGGGCCTGGCTGGAGCAGGGAACCCGGATCCGTGACCCGCTGCTGGCGGCATTGGCCGGCCCGGGGCTGCCCCTGGAGCAGTCGCTGCGCCGCCGCTTGATCAGCGACTGCCTGCGCGCCAACGAGAAGAATCTAATCGACCGTTTCCGCACCTTCCGGCGCCTGGTGAACATCGCCGGTCTGATCGAAGAGCATGCAGAAAACGCCCTCTATCTCAACGACCAGTATCTGGCGGATCTGCTGGTCTGGTATCACCTGGCCTGGATGGGGGAGTATGTGCGGGTAAACGATGTGCGCATCGGCTGCCTGGAGAAAAAACGTATCGGCTTCGACGCCGCCGATCGGCGCCATCTGGTGGAGGCAATCGGGGATCTGCTCGCCGGCGTGGTCGGGCGTTACCGCAAGCTGGCGGAGCAGGGTCGGGTAGAATTGTCGGTCACCCCTTATGCTCACCCCATCGTGCCGTTGCTGCTGGATCTGCACTCGGCGCGGGAGGCGATGCCGGAGATCACACTGCCCGACGTGGTCAGTTACCCGGGGGGGGAGCCTCGCACACGCTGGCATATCCGCAAGGGCATCGAGGTGTTCGAGCGCCGCTTCGGCTTACGGCCCAAAGGGTGCTGGCCCTCGGAAGGCGGGGTCAGCGGTGACACCCTGCGCCTGCTGGAGGAGGAGGGGTTCAGCTGGGCTGCCAGCGGGCAACAGGTGCTGCACAACAGCCTGACCGCCTTCAGTGGCGGCAGTGGTCTGCCGGAAAACTGGATCCACAAGCCCTATCGTCTGGGGGAGGGACGGCTGAACTGCTTCTTCCGTGATGACGGCCTCTCCGATCTGATCGGTTTCACCTATTCCAGCTGGCAAGCGGATGACGCCATCGACAATTTCATTCAGCACCTGGAGAGCATTGCGGACGCCACAGAGGGGGAACCGAACCGGGTCGTCTCTATCATCATGGATGGGGAGAATGCCTGGGAATATTATCCCCGCAACGGCTGTTTCTTTCTGAATGCACTCTATGCACGCCTGGCCGCGCACCCGGGGCTCGACCTGACCACCTTCTCCGAGGTGCTGCGCGGGCAGCGGAGCAGAGCGCCATCGCTGCCGGAACTGGTGGCGGGAAGCTGGGTCTATGGTACCTTCTCCACCTGGATCGGGGACCCGGACAAGAACCGCGCCTGGGAGATGCTGGCGGAGGCCAAGGGGCTGTTCGACCGGGTGATGGCGAGCGGGCGTCTGACGCCCAAGCAGCGGCAGGAGGCGGAGCTGCAGCTGGCCCGGTGTGAGGGCTCGGACTGGTTCTGGTGGTTTGGTGACTACAACCCGGGCGACACGGTCAGTGATTTTGAGCGCCTGTTCCGGCTGCAGCTGAGCTACCTCTACGAGCTGCTGGCGGAACAGCCGCCGGCCTACCTTGACCAGGTGTTCGCTCAGGGCAGCGGAGACCCGGCCAAGGGTGGTGTGATGCGGAAGAATTGA
>JAUXBK010000008.1 GCA_030619405.1 Sedimenticola sp.
CAACGATCAGGTCAGCTGGGGGCTCTATCTGGCCAGTTTCGTTTTCATGGTCGGCGTGGCCGCCGCGGCCGTGACCGTGCTGTTTCCCGCCTATGCCTACAAGCACCAGGAGCTGCACAAGATCGTCGTGCTCGGGGAGATGCTGGCCATCGCCGCGGTGATCATGTGCCTGCTCTTTATCGTCGCCCACATGGGCAGGCCGCTGAGAGCCTGGCACCTCATTCCGGGCATCGGGATCCTCAATTGGCCCAGCTCCATGCTGGCGTGGGACGTAATTGTGCTCAATGTCTACCTGCTGCTCAACATCGTGGGCGGCTTCTACTACCTTTTCAAGAAATATACGGGGGAACCGCTGAACAAGGCCTTTTATCTGCCGATAGTCTATATTGCCATCGTCTGGGCCCTGAGCATCCATACGGTGACGGCCTTCCTGATCGGCACCATGCCCGCGCGGCCCATGTGGTTTCATTCGATGATGCCGATCAAGTTCATCACCACGGCCTTCGCCGCCGGCCCATCGCTGATCATCATCGTCTTCCTGCTGGTGCGCCGGTTCACGCCGCTGAAGATCGCTGACGAAGCATTCCACATGCTCTCCCAGATCGTCACCTGGTGCCTCGGCATCGCGCTGTTCCTGGTCATGTCCGAAGTCGTCACCGAACTCTACCCCAGCACCGAGCACTCGGCGGGGCTGAAATACCTGATGTTCGGCCACCATGGACTCAATGCCCTGGTCCCCTTCTTCTGGACCGCCATGGCGTTGATGATCGGTGGCTTCATCCTGTTGCTGATACCGCGGGTCAGAAAGAACCTGACGCTCCTGCCTTTCATCTGCGTCGCGGTCTTTGTCGGCATCTGGATCGAAAAGGGGATGGGCCTGATGCTTCCTGGCGTTATCCCGACACCGGTGGGTGAATATGCCGAATACGTCCCGAGCAGCATCGAGCTCATGATCATCAGCGGTGTCTGGGCCATCGGGTTCTTCATTCTGACCGTGCTCATCAAGGGTGCGGTTGGAATCTTACTCGGCGATGTCCGTTACCAGGAGAACACAGACCGGCAGGTTCAGGGCAAGCAGGCAGGGGCGGTGGCGACCTGATTGCAGCGCTCGGCAACCGACCCAGGCGCGGCGGTTGGCCACGCCTACTCCACAGATTTCAGGAGACGAAAGACGATGACTAGCTATCGAGTGTTTGCACCGGTCATAGGCCTGTGCCTGCTGGCGGCGATATCGACTGCCACCGTTTTTGGGGAAGCGTCCCAGGACGGCAAGGAGTGCTTCGAGAGCAGGAAGGGGATGAGTGAGGTCCAGCAGCGTGAGCTCGGGTCCGGCGTGACAAACGTGAAGTGCTCACCGACGACCGGTGGCGTTCTATGGTGGGGCGATCCCTTCGATGGGACCATCCCGATGGGCGATATGCCGATCGCAGCGGATTATTCACATGAAGAAGCGGTGGTCAAGCCGCGGGAGCCGCAGATCGACAGGAACAAGTTGCTGACCATCTGTTCCATGGCCTGCCATAACGGCGAATATGTCCCCTATCCTGAGAACAAACTGCCCCGTCCGCTGAAGATGCACAAGGATCTGGTGCCGGATTCCATGGATCTTAAGCACGGTAAAGGGGCGATATGGTGCCTGGACTGTCACCATGCGGCCACTCGAACCAAGCTGATAGACAACTACGGCAACGAGATCAGCTTCAATCAGCCGCAGAAACTCTGTGGGAAGTGCCACGGGCAGATCTACCGGTACTGGCGCGAAGGCATCCACGGCAAGCGCATCGGCATGTGGGACCAGGGCGGAAAGAAACGTTGGTGGGTCTGCACCGAATGCCACAATCCCCACGACGTCGAACAAGGCAACAGGAAATCGGGCTTCGCCCAGCTCGATCCGGAGCCGGCACCCATGCTGCCGAAGGGTATGCTCAATGCCGATCATGAACGTGGGCACGGACAAGCGCATGAAGCAGGTACTAGCACGTCCAACGCGGCAGATCGATAAATACGGGATATGCCGCTGATGGCAGCGGTCGTCTTTGCGCGGAGGAGCACGATGACGAGTTTTGAAAAGAAAGAACACGCCCGACAAGAGGCGTTTGAGACCATCTGGGAGACCCAGATCGATGCGGTGTTTACCGACGTTGCTGCTGTCTATGACAAAGCCAACGATTTTGCCAGTCTGGGGATGCTGAAGGGACTGCGCCGCCGCTTCATCGCCAGTATCGATGTCGAACCAGGGCAGCGGGTACTCGATGTCTGTGCCGGGACCAATGTCATCGGCATCGAGTTGCTGAAGAAGCAGCCCGGGCTCGATGTCTATGCAGTCGATCGTAGCGACGCCATGCAGCGGGTCGGCAAGGACCGCGCCTCACAGCAGGGTTTCGAGATCAAGGGGCACATCTGTGACGTGCATCGGTTACCGTTCCCGGACAACCACTTCGATGTCGTGACCCTGCAGTACGCGACGCGGCACCTGCGGGTCATCGACGTCTTTTCTGAGATCAATCGGGTCCTGAAACCCGGTGGTAATTTTTATCACTGTGATATGCTGCGACCGGCCAACAAATTCATCGAGGAGGCCTACTGTCTCTACCTGAAGGGCTGTCTCAAGACGATTTCCTGGGCCATTCGCTCTGGACCCGATGCCATGGCCTGCCACGGCTATTTCGTCGATGCCATCCGTCTGTTCTACTCCACTGACGAACTCTCACGTCTGCTTTCGGAACTGGGCTTTTCCCATGTCACCGGAAGGCCGATGCTCGGCGGCACCGTCGCGTTTCACAAGGCATGCAAGGCGTAGGTGTATCATCGAGCGCACCCCCACCGCCCGATGATCGACCGATCTCTGTGCAACTGCCCTTTCCCATCCGGCTTTATCATTGAGGGTTAACGCAATGACGACTCACAAGACACTGATCACGACCCTTGGGGTCATCGCCGCTTCACTGCTGTCCAATCCGGCGCAGGCGCTCGATGCCGCGGGCCTGTATAAGGAGCGGACCTGCATTGCCTGTCATGGCGCCGAAGGCAGGGTGCCGGTGATGGAGGAGTATCCGAAGATCGCGGGACAGAATGCGCCGTACCTGCTGGCTCAGATGAAGGACATCAAGAACGGTACGCGCAACAACACCAACGCCGTGGCGATGAAAAACGTGATGCACCTGATCAACGACGAAGAGATGGCCACCGTCGCCGAATGGCTTGCCGGTCTGCCGCAATAGAGACCGCTATGGCGGTTACACGGTGCCGAAGGGCCTGTGGTCAGTCGCTCCAGAGGGCATCCGTCAGGGCGACGATCTGTGCATAGTAGGTATCCCGGTCCAGGCCCAGGACACCGGAACCGAAGAGCTCAGCATCGGTCGCGGTTGCAAGATCGCCATAGTTGACCAGCACCGATTGATAGAGGATCAGTGCCGGCAGAAGATCGTGACGATCCTCGAAGTGCCGATGCAGCGAGATGACGTAGCCATCGGCCGGGTCCTCCGAAACGGGCTCTGTCCTGGCGAACAGACCGGGTTCGATGCCATCGACGACGAATTGGATCTCGACCGGGTAGCGAATGCATCTTCTGTCGTCCAGGATGCGCAGCACGACGGGGTAGTCGATGACGGGGCCGTACCGGGCGCGGATCTCTTTCGCCTTCTCCATTGCATGGCTGGATACGGCGCTGTGAATAACTTTGCCAGCGCGTTTTTTTACCTTTTTCGTTTTCTGTTCCATAGCATCGCCATTATCTGTCTGGACGTGGGCCTGCGGATACATGATAACCTAATTCGACGCGAAGTCCGGATCGCGTCAAGCCGAGGATACGCATGCCCGAATACCGACTGAGATTCACCGAACAAGAGGACGACGAATCTCGCCAGCGCACGCTCGATGAACTCCACACCTTTATCGCCGCCATGGACGGCCGTCCGCTCGCGGTCGTCACGCTGGACCAGGAGCAGAGCGCACTGTGGGATCAGGAGGGCGACATCGACTATCAGGATGTGTACGGACGACAGATCGTCGAGCAGGTCACCGATGGCATCACCGAGACACTGGTTATCCGTAATTGCGACGGGCTCCCTGTGGTCCTGGCCGCTCTGGATGGTGACAGCGGGTGGCGGGGTATTGGCATCGACAAGCGGCTGCGCTTCGAGATCGCCACCACGATGCAGAACGACGAAACCGAGTTTAACTAGCATCATGTACACCTGCTTATTACGCCTCGAACATCGGGTGGCGCGGGTGATCTGATGAAACAACTGGGACAGCGCTACGTCCAGTACGTCAATCGCACCTATCGTCGTAGTGGCACCCTATGGGAGGGTCGTTTTCGTTCTTGCCTGACGCAGGAAAAGGACTATGTCCTTGGTTGCTATCGTTACATCGAGCTAAATCCAGTACGTGCGAGCATGGTCGAGCATCCGGCAGAGTATCCCTGGTCCAGCTACCGTGCTAATTCGCAGAGCGCACCATCGCTGCCGCGGCATCAAGAATGACCCGGCTGCCAGCCCCTTTTATGCACGAATGCTCACTCAGATGGCGGCGCCAGGCGCGGGCACCCGGCTGGCCGTGGAACAGACCGAGGATGTGGCGGGTGATACGGTTCAGGGGGGTGCCCTGTGCCAGCTCCCATTCCACGAACGGGATCAGTCGCTCGATCACCTGGTGGCGGTCGAAGGCTGTAGGGGCCGGGTCGTGGAACAGCAACCGGTCCGCATCCGCCAGCAGCCAGGGGTTGTGGTAGACCTCCCGCCCGATCATCACCCCATCCACCCGTTGCAGCTGCTCCCGGCACGCCTCCAGGGTGGTGATACCACCGTTGATCACGATCTCCAACCCGGGAAAATCCCGCTTCAGCCGGTGTACACGGGCGTATTGCAGCGGGGGTACCTCCCGGTTCTCTTGGGGGCTCAACCCCCGCAGCCAGGCCTTGCGTGCATGTACGATGAAGGTCCTGCAGCCGGCTTCGGAGACGGTGCCGACGAAGTCACGCAGGGCCTGGTAGCTGTCCATGTGGTCGATGCCGGTACGGTGCTTTACGCTGACCGGCAGTCGGGTAGCGTCGGTCATCGCCCGGACGCACTCCGCCACCAGTTTCGGCTCCGCCATCAGACAGGCTCCGAAGCGACCGGACTGCACCCGGTCGGAGGGGCAGCCCACATTGAGATCGATCTCGTCGTACCCCCACTGCTCCCCCAGTCGGCTGCAGCGGGCCAACTCTCCCGGGTCGCTCCCCCCCAGCTGCAGGGCCAGCGGGTGTTCCGCCGGGTCGAAATCGAGAAACCGGGCCGGCTCCCGGTGCAGCAGGGCACCGGTGGTGACCATCTCGGTATAGAGCAGGGTGTGATGGCTGATGAGCCGCAGAAAATAGCGGCAGTAGCGATCCGTCCATCCCAGCATGGGGGCAACTGATAGTGTTCTGTCCAATGATTTCAATAACCCAATAACTCCGCATCGGTGTGAGCGGAACGCCAGCTTTTGGCTACCTGTTATGACCAGCGTTATACTGCGGCCTATAGTTCATGAGGAATCCGGAGGCAGCGGCAATGTCATTTGCTTATACTGAACACTACACCATCGCAGACTACCAGCAATGGTCCGGTGACTGGGAGCTGGTACAGGGATCAGCTTATGCCATGACTCCCTCTCCGTCCGTTTCCCATCAAATAACCAGCGTTAACCTGGTTGCCCATTTGAAAGATAAACTCAAGGGCTGTGCCCAGAGTTACGCCTTGATGGAAACTGACTGGGAGATAGCCAATGATACGGTGGTAAGGCCGGACGTCCTGGTTATTTGCTATGAACCCGACGAAAGAATCACAAAAGCGCCAGGCCTGATCTTCGAGGTTATCTCGGCCTCCACCGCCAGACGCGATGAGCAGTTGAAATATGAGCTGTACCAGAAAGAAGGGGTCAAATATTACGGTATCGTCTATCCGGAAAAACGTATCGCAAAAGTGTACCAACTGATCGCCGAGCATTACCGGAAAGTCGGGGATTTCAGCGATGAAACCCGTGAATTCGAGATCTGCGACTGTAAGATAACGTTCGATTTCAATCTTATCTGGCGCAAATCTCCTTGACGAAGACCTTGGAGTTGCGTTGGTAGTTGTAGAGCTCTCTTTTGCTCATTGGCAGCGATTCCACCGGCAGGTTGACGAAACCACGTTCCCGGAACCAGTGGGCAGCCTGGGTGGTGAGGACGAACAGCTTGTCCACCTCCTGTTCCCGCGACCGTTGTTCCATCTGCGCCAGCAGGGTATCGCCCCTGCCTCCCTGGCGGTAGTCGGGGTGGACCATCAGGCAGGCCAGTTCCGCCATCCGCTCGTCCGGATAGCAGTAGAGGGAAGCGCAGCCGATCACCATTCCGTCCAGTTCCACCACCGAAAAGCGCTCGATCTCGGTCTCCAGAAGCTCCCGTGAGCGGCGCACCAGGATCCCCATCTCCTCCAGTGGTGCCAGCAGCTCCAGAATTCCCGCCACATCGTCGATACGGGCGGTGCGGATCTCTTCATAGTGCTCGGCGGAGAGCATGGTACCCACCCCATCACGGGTGAACAGCTCCCTCAGCAACGCACCATCCCTCCCACGTTCCAGCAGGTGGATACGTTTTACCCCGTGACGGCAGGCATAGAGCGCACTGCGCAGGTGTTGGGTCAGCTCTTCCGGCATGTCGCTCTGCTGCTTCAGCATCGAATCCAGCTCCCGTGGGATGAGATTGGTTACCCTCTCTCCGTTCGAGTCCCTGAGCTCTGGGCCCTCGGCCAGGGAAATCAGTTTGTCTGCCGACAGGGCAACTGCCGCCGAACCGGCCACATCGGCGGCAGTGAGGTTGAACACCTCGCCAGTGGGTGAGTAGCCGAGCGGGGGTATCAAGGCGATGGCGCTGGAGTCCAGCACCTTTTCGAGCGCCTGGGAGTCGATGCGGCGTACCTGCCCGGTGTGACAGTAGTCGATGCCGTTGCGTACGCCGATCGGCCGGGCGGTGACGAAGTTGCCGGAGACCACCCTGATCTTGGCGCCCGCCATGGGGGAGTTGGCCACGCCCATAGAGAGCAGGGCCTCCACTTCCACCCGTACCGCCCCCGCTGCCTCCTTGACGCAGGCAAGGGCCTGCCCGTCAGTCACCCGCAACCCGTTGATCACCTTCATCTCCGCCCTCCGCAGGCGCAGGCGTTCCTCGATCTGGGGGCGGGCCCCGTGCACCAGTACCAGCCGTATCCCCAGACCGTGCAGCAGGGCGATGTCGTGGATCAAGTCGGAAAAACGAGGGTCGGCTACCGCCTCGCCACCAAAGGTGATGACGAAGGTCCTGCCCCGGTGTGCGTGGATATAGGGTGATGAGCCGCGGAACCATGCTACGAAGGGGTCACCAGCTTTATGTTCGGTCTGTGCCACGGGAATTCTCGCTGTCTGGGTTGCCTGCTATTAAAACCTCAAATGCTCAGATGGGAAAGCGATCGGTTAAGATACCAGGATGATAAAGCGATATTCAGACCATGCAGCGAATGAACGGACCTACCTGGCCTGGATCAGAACCGCCATTGCCATCATGGCGTTTGGTTTCCTGATCGAAAAATTCAATCTGTTTGTGGATTACATCGGTAAGAGCATCGGTAACGAGGGACAGTTGCATGCCACCGTGTCGGCTGAATTCGTCGGCATCGGCGCGATGGTGGTAGGTATTTTGATCATCGTCAGCGCCACCGTTCGCTTCTATACCCTCAAGCGACTGATCGAGTCAGATGAAGTCTCTATCTACAGCGGGAGGAAGACCCATGCGCTGCTTTCGTTACTAATGGTCTCTATGGGGCTGTTCGTGCTTTTCTACATGATCCATCGGGTACTGTAATAGCGTAAGTACCAAGTTAATCCCGTTGTGGGGCTGTTACCCTCTGTCAGAGGACGCCGTAAACCCATCCATGGGAGCTCGCTGCGGCCATCCTTGGCCGCAGACGCCTCTGACAAAGGGTAACAGCCCCACTTTATTCACAACATACAAGGTATTTAACTAGGTTAAAAGCATTCTCGCGCAAAGGCGCAAAGACGCAAAGAAAACAAAAAAAATGCTGCCTGGTTGGGTGCTCTGAACAGGAAGCGATGCTTCCGAAGCAGATGTGACGTACTTACCTGAGTGCTGGAGTCGCTGGTCTACTTTTCGGGCGAACTCCAGGAACGAGCAACCACTCGGTCGGGCAGCTGCATATCCATACAGTCAGCGATTGGCAGTAAAGCTGTTTTGTTGCACAGGTGATGATGCAGAGCGCAGAAGCTGAGAGTAGTCACGCCTGTTTTTCGGTTTTTTGGTTTTCTTTGCGCCTTTGCGTCTTTGCGCGAGAATGCTTTTGGTTTTTTTAAGATTTTCCTTACGCAGCCAGGCAGAAGCGCCGTACCAGCGCCTGGATCAGGTCGATCATGGGCTGGAGGCGGGCGGTGTGTAGAAACTCGTCCGGCTGGTGGGCCTGCTCGATGTCCCCGGGGCCGAGGATGACGGTCTCCATGCCGAGCTGCTGCAGGTAGGGCGCCTCGGTACCGAAGGCGACGCTGCCGGCCGGGTGGCCGGTGAGCGCCTCTGTCGCTTTGACGATGGCCGCCGTGGCCGGGGTCTCCATGGCAGGGATGCCGGCGAAGGAGGACTCCATCTCCAATTTCAGGCCACTTCCTTCCAGGATTCCCTCCAGGCGAGCGGCGAGCTCCCCCCGCAGCGTATCCAGGTCCATACCGGGCAGGGGGCGCAGGTCGATATGCAGTTCACATGAGCCGCAGATGCGGTTGGGGTTGTCGCCGCCGTGGATGTGCCCCAGGTTCAGGGTTGGGACCTCTACGGCGAACAGGGGGTTGCGGTAGCGGGCCTGCAGTTCCTGGCGCCAGCCGAGGATCTCGCCCATCACCTGGTGCATCCCCTCCAGGGCGCTGACGCCCAGGGTCGGGTCACTGGAGTGTCCGGATCGGCCCTGCAGGCGAATGACCTCCATCGCGATGCCCTTGTGCATGCGCACCGGACGCAGGCCGGTGGGTTCGCCGATCACGGCATACCGGCCCAGCCGGCGATCGATCTCCAGCAGTGACCGGGCTCCGCACATGGTAGTCTCCTCATCCGCCGTGGCCAGCAGAATCAGCGGCTGTTTCAGGCGGCTCAGGTCGAGTTCCCGGATCGCCTCGATCACCAGGGCGAAGAACGCCTTCATGTCGGAGCTGCCCAGGCCGTAGAGCCGGTTGTCCCGTTGGTCCAGGCTGAACGGGTCGGAGTGCCAGCGCCGGTCATCGAAAGGTACGGTGTCGGTGTGTCCCGAAAACACCAGCCCGCCCGGGCCACTGCCGGCTGTCGCCACCAGATTGAGCTTTCCCGGCCTGCCCGGCACCGGCAGTGTTTCCACCTGGAAGCCAAGCGTTTCCAGCCAGCGGTCGAGCAGTTCCACCACCCCCTGATTAGACTGATCCAGCGCAGGGTCGACGCTGCTCACCGAGGGTGCGGCGATCAGTGCTTCTATCATCCGGATGAGGGGGGGCGGTGGAGTCATCTTCTCAAGCATAGCGGGCCAGCTCTTCCAACCAGCGGTTGATATCCGCGCTGCTCCGCTCCAGGAAACCCGGGTCCTGGTAGACCTGGGCGATAATGATGATACCCTCTCCCCGGGCCAACAGCTGCAGTGAGAGTTCCCTCGCCTCGCTCGGGTATCCCAGCTCTACGAATTGTCTCTCCGCCCACTGCTGGTACAGGTCGAACAGCTGCTTCGCCTCCGCCGCCAGTGTCGGCTGGTCCTTGGCCAGCTCTACGTTCAGCGAACCCATGGGACAGCCGGAGCTCAGCAGTGCCGGGGTGCTGTCGTAGATAACGCGGACCAGCCGCTCCAGTCGCTCCAGTGGTTCGGGGATGGTGCGGTTCCACTCCATCAGCATGGTGGAGGCGGTCTCCAGGCGCTGCTCGATGACTGCCTTGAGGATCGCCTCTTTGCTCTTGAAGTAGTAATAGATATTGCCCCGGGTTGCCTCCGCGGCCTCCACCACGTCACTGAAAGAGGTCCGGTTGTAGCTCTTGCGGTAGAAGAGCTGGTTGGCCGCATCGATGATGCGTTTTCGGGTGCGTTCGCTTTTACTGGGCATCGGACGATTATAGTCTCTGATTTCACCGGCAGGGTCTATCCCCATGCCGTTACCCATAACTTGACACGAAAGAATTGCCTCACACGGAGTCACGGAGAAGAATAAAGCGGTCATTCCAGTTTGCCCTTTATGCAGACCTCGCCATTTCCGTTCAAAATTGTCTCAATAAATGGACAGGATTAACAGGATTTACAGGTTTATGTAATTCTGTAAATTCTGAGCAATCCTGTAAATCCTGTCATTTTTTTGGTGACGGCACCGGGCTGTACTCGTTGTAGAGTAACCGTTCACTCCCCCTGCCTTTTTGAACCCCTCTCCCTGAGGGAGAGGGGATTTGAGGAAGGGGGAGTGAACGGTTACGAACGAGGAGGGTCGTCTTTTATCTGGGAAGGTGCTTGCAGCAGGTAAATAGGTGATAATCGCTACAATTCCAGATTCAGCCTGCAACCGGAGAGAGAGATGCCCGAGTATCGTTCCCGCACCACCACCCATGGACGCAATATGGCCGGCGCCCGCGCCCTGTGGCGGGCTACCGGGATGCAGGACGGGGATTTCGACAAGCCGATCGTGGCGGTGGTCAACTCCTTCACCCAGTTCGTTCCCGGCCACGTGCATCTGAAGGACATGGGGCAGCTGGTGGCCCGGGAGATCGAGGCGGCAGGGGGGGTGGCCAAGGAGTTCAACACCATTGCCATCGATGATGGCATCGCCATGGGGCACGGCGGCATGCTCTACTCGCTGCCGTCCCGGGACATCATTGCCGATTCGGTCGAGTACATGGTCAATGCCCACTGCGCCGACGCCATGGTCTGCATCTCCAACTGCGACAAGATTACCCCGGGGATGCTGATGGCGGCCCTGCGGCTCAACATCCCTGCCGTGTTCGTCTCCGGTGGTCCCATGGAATCGGGCAAGACCGTCCTGCACGGCAAGGCGAGGAAGCTGGACCTGGTGGATGCCATGATCTCTGCGGCCGATCCGGCGGAGACGGACGCGGACGTGGCGGAGATAGAGCGTTCCGCCTGCCCCACCTGCGGCTCCTGCTCGGGCATGTTTACCGCCAACTCGATGAACTGCCTGACCGAGGCCCTGGGTCTCAGCCTGCCGGGTAACGGCTCGCTGGTTGCCACCCACACCGACCGCAAGGCGTTGTTCCTGGAAGCAGGGCGCCTGATCGTGGAGATCACCCGGCGCTTTTATGAGCAGGACGAGGTCGCGCTGCTGCCTCGCAGCATCGCCAGTTTCGAGGCGTTCGAGAATGCCATCGCCCTGGATATCGCCATGGGAGGCTCCACCAACACGGTGCTGCACCTGCTGGCCGCGGCCCACGAGGCGAAAGTGGAGTTCACCATGGCGGATATCGACCGGCTCTCCCGCCGGATCCCCAATCTGTGCAAGGTGGCCCCCTCTACTCAGCAGTATCACATGGAGGACGTGCATCGGGCTGGCGGCGTGCTCGGCATTCTGGGGGAACTGGTACGGGCCGGCCTGATCCATGAAGAAACGGGCAGTGTCCACAGTGGTACCCTGGGAGCGGCGATCGCCCGCTGGGATATCGCCGTCAGCCAGGAGCAGGCGGCGCAGGCGCGTTATCTGGCGGGCCCGGGGGGGGTGCCGACCCAGGAGGCGTTCAGTCAGTCTGTCCGTTGGCCCTCCCTCGATCTGGATCGCGCCGGCGGCTGTATCCGGGATCTGGAACACGCCTACAGCCGGGACGGGGGGCTGGCGGTGCTCTATGGCAACCTGGCGCAAGAGGGGTGCATCGTGAAGACGGCCGGTGTGGATGAGTCGATCCTGCAGTTTCAGGGGCCGGCGCGTATCTTCGAGAGCCAGGAGACGGCAGTGGCTGCGATCCTGGGCGACCGGATCCAGCCCGGGGACGTGGTGCTGATCCGCTATGAAGGCCCCAAGGGGGGGCCCGGTATGCAGGAGATGCTCTATCCCACCAGTTACCTGAAGTCCAAGGGGATGGGTAAGGTGTGTGCCCTGATCACCGACGGCCGCTTTTCCGGCGGCACTTCCGGCCTCTCCATCGGCCACTGCTCACCGGAGGCGGCGGAGGGAGGCAACATCGGGTTGGTGCAGGAAGGTGATCTGATCGAGATCGATATCCCCAACCGCCGCATCCGGGTGGCCGTCAGCGATGACGAGCTGGCCGCCCGGCGCCAGGTGATGGAGGGGAAGGGCGACGGCGCCTGGCGCCCGGAGACACGGCAGCGGGTGGTGTCAGAGGCGCTGCAGGCCTATGCCGCGCTCACCACCAGCGCCGCCCACGGGGCGGTGCGGGATCTGTCCCAGATCAGAAGACAGAAGACGGATGACAGGGGACAGAAAAGAGGATGAACCCCAGGACCTGGGATCGCCGAATTGCACTCGGACAACCGGAAAGAATGCCGACTACAAGTTGGCGCTCCCGGAGGTGAGGAAACGCCGGGGACGGGTGCTGCCCGGTGCACACGGCTGGCGTGGCGCCGCGCACATCATACGAGGTAAAGAGTTGGGGCAGGTAGGTTGTGCGCTGCTCTGCAGTGTTATGACAGACCTCGCCATTTCCGTTCAAAATCGTTTCAATAAATGGACAGGATTTACAAGATTACATAAACCCTACATTTCGCGCCTGTTCGATTACAATTCCGTAATTATATACTACTAACGTATAATCAACAGGTTACGTGTGCCCGTGGGCGATTTCAAGCTGCCGTCGAAGTAAGAATCAATAACTTACGACGCGTGAAAAAGTCAGTGATCAGCTTAACTTACTGATTTGTAAGGTGCGAAACGTAGGATAAACCTGTTAATCCTGTCATTTTTTTGTGCCGGTAACGGACTGTACTCGTTGCAGAGTGTCCAATTTTCGTCTGAAAATATGTTTTTTTATTAAACCTCAATGAGTTACATGTCCATGGTCTAATCATGGTGTTGAGGTCTGTACGAGGGAAGGTTTTTTTCTTTTCTGTCTCCTGTCTTCTGCCTTCTGTCCTCTGATGTCAAAGCGATCCCCAGCTGCTCTTACGGCGCTGGAAGCGGAGGTGGGGCAGGATCAGACCGATGATGATGCCGAGGATGATGATCGCCGCACCGATCATGAACCACTGCTGGTTGCTGTCATTGCTCAACTCCCGGTTCTCCTGCTTCAGGTTCTCCACCTGCTGGGTCAGCTGGGCCACCATCTTGCGCAGATCGTTGCGTTCATTGGAGATGCGGATGGCGTTGGAGGCGGTGCGACGGATGGTTTCCAACTCTCTTCCGAGCGCATCCTTCTCTTTTTTAACCGTCGTATAGTTCTTCTGCAACGTCTGGTGTTCCCGCTGCAGCTGGACCAGCCTGGCGGTCAGTTTGTCCGGTTCCTGCTGCAGTTCTGCCAGCTGCGCCTCCGCCCTGGTCAGCCGGTCGCGGGCGCTCGCTACCTTCATCAGCTGTCGGGTCAGTACGTAGCCCGTTTTGCCGTCCTTGGTTCTTACTTGTGAATAACCCGTGCCGGGGTTGGATTTGATCAGCCCCAGCTCGTAACCACTCGGCAGCATACGTATTATCTTGTGGGTGGCGCTCTCACCCGATCTCAGGGTTATCTTGAACTGGTCGGTGACATAGCGACTCTCGGCCTGCAGATGGGTTGCAGCGAACAGCAGCGCAAGCCCCAGTAAAATCTTTTTCACGATGACCTCGGTGGTTTTCCGCTTTATGAATCAGGAGCTGATTTTTCCAGATGGCGGCCCATAAGTCCAAGGAGAGTGTCACAACCTGTGTCCCGGGGTAGGAAGAAGGTTTTTTATGCACAGATTGGAAATCCACTTGATACGGTGTTTCGCTATCTGTCGATTATTTGACTCTTATCGGGTTGTTTTTTCTAACCCCTTGAGAAATATAGAATAAATGAAATCGTACAAAAAAGTGTCAATTTGATGTCATTCGCATGGGTAGGGGATTGAGACTGAACCCCAAACTTTTCTTCACAGAGTTATCCACAGAATTTGTGAATAATCTGCAAAACACTTTTCAGTGCAGTCGGATATGTGGAAAGCTGCATTGATGACCTGATGTATCGCCGCTAACTCATTGATATTGAAAATTGAGCCGGGATTGCTGCAGCGGGTGGAGGTTCGGCGATATTAAAAACCTGGATCGGCTATAATGCGCGCCCCGAAATTCGTTACTGGCTCCAACTCATGATCAACAAGCTTCGTAATATCGCCATCATTGCCCACGTCGACCACGGCAAGACCACCCTGGTGGATCAGCTGCTGCAGCAGTCGGGCACCCTGGGCGAGCGCTTCGGTCCGGTGGAGCGGGTGATGGATTCCAATGAGCTGGAAAAGGAGCGTGGCATCACCATCCTCTCGAAGAACACCTCCATCCTCTGGGAGGATTACCGGATCAATATCGTGGATACCCCGGGCCACGCGGATTTCGGTGGTGAGGTGGAACGGGTGCTCTCGATGGTGGATTCGGTACTACTGCTGGTGGATGCGGTCGAGGGACCTATGCCCCAGACCCGGTTCGTTACTCAAAAGGCGTTCAAGCACGGCCTGAAACCGATCGTGGTGGTGAACAAGATCGATCGGGAGGGGGCGCGGCCGGACTGGGTGATCGACCAGACGTTCGACCTGTTCGACCGTCTGGGTGCCAGCGATGAGCAGCTCGACTTTCCCATCGTCTACGCCTCTGCCATCAACGGCTATGCGGGAACCGGGGATGACGTGCACGCAGGGGACATGACCCCCCTGTTCCAGGCCATCATCGACAACTGCCCGGCCCCGGATGTCGATCCGGATGGCCCGTTCCAGATGCAGGTGTCCACTCTGGCCTACACCAGCTATCTGGGTGCCATCGCGATCGGCCGTATCACCCGGGGGATGGTGAGGCGGAACATGCCGGTCATGGTAGTGAAGCGGGATGGTGACCAGCACCGGGCCAAGATTGGCCAGGTGTTCGGGTTCGCGGGGCTGGAGCGGGTGGAGGTGGAGCAGGCCTCCGCCGGCGATATCGTTGCTTTTAGCGGCGTGGAGGCACCCAATGTCTCGGACACCCTGTGTGATCCGGAACAGATAGAGCCGATGCCGCCCCTGACCGTGGATGAACCTACCGTCAGCATGACCTTTCAGGTCAATACCTCACCGTTTGCCGGGCGCGAGGGAAAGTACCTCACCTCCCGCCAGCTCAAGGAGCGGCTGGAGCGGGAACTGCTGCACAACGTCGCCCTGCGGGTGGAAGAGGGCAACGACCCGGAGAAGTTCCGGGTCTCCGGGCGCGGCGAACTGCATCTCTCCATCCTGATAGAGAACATGCGCCGCGAGGGCTACGAACTGGCGGTCTCACGACCGGAAGTGATCTTCCGGGAGATCAAGGGCAGGATCTGCGAGCCGTTCGAGCTGCTGACGGTGGATGTGGAGGAGCAGCACCAGGGAGGCATCATGGAGGCCCTGGGAACCCGGCGCGGCGAGCTCAAGGACATGGTGCCGGATGGTCGGGGACGGGTGCGTCTGGACTATGTCATCCCGTCCCGTGGGTTGATCGGCTTTCAGACCGAGTTCATGACTCTGACCTCAGGCACCGGCCTGATCTACCATGTGTTCGATCGCTACGCCCCGGCCCGGGAGGGGGGGATTGCGCCGCGCAAGAACGGTACCCTGATCGCCAACTCCACCGGCAAGGTCCTGGGTTACGCTCTGTTCAACCTGCAGGAGCGCGGCCGCCTGTTCGCCCGGCCTGGGGACGAGGTCTATGAGGGGCAGGTAGTGGGTATACACGCCAGGAACAATGACCTGACGGTGAATCCCCTGAAGGCCAAACAGCTGACCAATATCCGCGCCGCCGGCAGTGACGAGAACATCATATTGACGCCACCTGTGGTCTTTTCTCTGGAGCAGGCGCTGGAATTCATCGAGGATGAGGAACTGGTGGAGGTGACACCGTCGGCGATACGTATCCGCAAACGACATCTGAAAGAGCACGAGCGCAAACGTGCTTCCAGGCCAGCCAAGGCCGGTTAGAAAAAAGAAAACCCCGACAGCAATCCTTGCTGTCGGGGCAGTGTCGCCGAGCTTTGGTTGGCAAAGGGCATTTCCTCCGTGGATCCATCCGTGGGGAGCAGCGTTCCCGTCCGTGGGGCATCCTTGATAGGCGACAAATATAATGATGACACAGCACCGCAGAGGTTTATGTGAGCTGGTTCTGCCTCTTTCGTAGGCTTTTTCTGAAGATGATATAGGGTTTCCCCTTAAAAGTGATTGGACTGTTACAAAGGGTTTCCAGCGCCAGGGTGGCCGTGGGAGGTGATTACGTGGCACAGGTCGAACGCGGTCTGTTGGTGCTGGTCGGTGTGGAGCAGAATGATGACGAATCCCGGGCAGAGCGGTTGCTGGAGCGGTTGCTCGGCTATCGGGTGTTCGCCGACGAGGCAGGTCGGATGAACCTCAGCCTGCGGGATATTGGCGGTGGGTTGTTGCTGGTTCCTCAGTTTACCCTGGTGGCGGATACCCGCAAGGGGACCCGCCCCGGCTTCTCGCGCGGCGCTTCCCCGGATCGAGGCCGGGAGCTGTTCAATCATCTGTGCGAGCAGGCCGCGGCCCGCTACCACACTGTCGCTACCGGTATCTTTGGCGCTGACATGCAGGTCACCCTGACCAACGACGGCCCGGTCACCTTCTGGCTCCAGGGCTGAGAGCATCTTAAAAACCACTGAAAAACCTTAAAAACATTTCTCGCGCAAAGGCGCAAAGACGCAAAGAAAACCGAAAAGCAATTGCTGCCTGGCTGGGCACTCCGAAGAGGCGGCGGTGCTGTCAGCAAAACAGGGAGCACCTGTCGTTTTTATTTAGAACGTGGGCCGCTACCTGCCTCATGTGGGAATTCGATGGCATATTTTCCGTTCAAACGCTCGGAGACAGGCAGCAAATGTTTTTTATCTGTTTTGTTTTTCCTTTGTGTCTTTGCGTCTTTGCGCGAGAATGATTTTTGTTTTTTGGGTTTTTACTGAGTTTTTTCCGCAATCGAGTAGAATAATACTTGCAGGATCCAGGTAATAGTTTCCTGGCCAAGAGTCAGTCTGGAGCCCTTTTCATGCAGCGTAAGGCGGAGATCGAGCGCAATACCCTGGAGACCCGGATTCGAGTCTCTTTGAATCTGGATGGCAGCGGGGAATCCTCTCTGGCGACCGGGCTGCCGTTTCTCGACCACATGCTGGACCAGGTGGCCCGGCACGGCATGATCGACCTGGATGTCCGGGCCGAGGGGGACCTGCACATCGACGGGCACCACACCACCGAGGATATCGGTATCGCCCTGGGCCAGGCGGTGGCCAGCGCGGTGGGTGACAAAAAGGGCATCCGTCGTTACGGTCACGCCTATGTCCCGCTGGACGAGGCCCTCTCCCGGGTGGTGATCGATTTTTCCGGCCGCCCCGGGCTGAAGTTTCAGGTCGACTTCCCCCGGTCACAGATCGGCGGCTTCGATACCGAACTCTTCTATGAATTCTTTCAGGGGTTCGTCAACCACGCCGGAGTCACCCTGCACCTGGACTCACTGCGGGGTCGCAATGCGCACCACATTGCGGAGACCCTGTTCAAGGCCTTTGGCCGGGCCTTGCGCATGGCCCTGGAGGCGGACCCACGCATGGCGGGTATCCTGCCATCCACCAAAGGCAGTCTCTGATTTTTTACAGGCGGTACCTTATGTCGAAAACCATCGCAGTCATCGATTACGGTATGGGCAACCTGCGCTCCGTCTCCAAGGCGGTCGAACATGTGGCAGCGTCGTGTGACCGGGTGCAGGTAACCGATGATCCGGCGTTCATCCTGTCGGCGGACCGGGTGGTCTTTCCCGGTCAGGGGGCGGCCAGGGACTGTATGGCCGCGATTTCGGATCACCACCTGAACCGGGCGGTGCTGGACGCGGCTCACAGCAAACCCTTCCTCGGTATCTGCATGGGTCTGCAGGTGCTGATGGAGTTCAGCGACGAGAATGGAGGCACTGAGCTGCTGGGCCTGATCCCGGGACGGGTACACCGGTTTCCCGCCGACATGCGGGAACAGGGGCAGCGCCTGAAGATTCCCCAGATGGGCTGGAACCGGGTTCACCAGGTTCATGATCACCCGCTGTGGGCCGGTATCCCCCAGGAGAGCCGCTTCTATTTCGTGCACAGCTACTATATCGACCCTGCGGAACAGGCGCTGGTCGCCGGTACCACCGACTACGGCATCACCTTTGCCAGTGTGCTGGCCCGGGACAACCTGTTCGCAACCCAGTTCCACCCGGAGAAGAGCGCCAGCGCCGGCCTGCAGCTGCTGAAGAACTTCGTCGAGTGGGATGGTTGAGAATAGAAGACAGAACGGTTACAAGTCAGGCGTGCAGTGCGTTTACGAATAAAATATCTATTGATCCCGTGAATGGCTACGAAATACTGAGGGTTCCGAATCGTGCTACTGATACCCGCCATTGATTTGAAAGACGGTCGTTGCGTGCGCCTGCGCCAGGGGCGTATGGATGATGAGACTATATTCTCCGACGACCCGGTGGACGTTGCCGGCCGCTGGGTGGAGGCCGGTGCCCGGCGTCTGCATCTGGTGGATCTGAATGGCGCCTTCGCCGGTGAACCGGTGAACGGGGAGGTGATCCGAGCCATCGCGGCAAGATACCCGGCGCTGCCGATTCAGGTGGGGGGCGGCATCCGGGACGATCGGACCATCCAGGCCTATCTGGAGGCAGGGGTCGACTATGTCATCATCGGCACCCAGGCGGTGAAGGATCCCGGGTTCGTCGGCCGCGCCTGCAAGGCATTTCCCGGGCACATCATCGTTGGGCTGGACGCGAAGAATGGCATGGTGGCCATCGACGGCTGGGCGACCATCACCGAACACCGGGTGACCGACCTGGCCCGGCGCTTCGAGCAGGACGGGGTGTCGGCCATCGTTTACACGGACATCGGGCGTGACGGCATGCTCACCGGCCCCAACGTGGAGGCCACCGCCGCACTGGCCCGGGCCATCGCTATCCCGGTGGTCGCTTCCGGCGGCATCACCGGCATCGACGATATCCGCGCCCTCTGCGAAGTCGCCTCCTCCGGTATCATGGGCGCCATCACCGGCCGTGCCATCTACGAAGGCACGCTCGATTTCACCGAGGGCCAGAAAATTGCAGATGAATACAACCAAGGAGGAACCGGGTCCTAGGTCCTAGGTCCTGTTTTTTTAACATGTTGGCTAAGAGAATCATTCCCTGTCTCGATGTGGACGCCGGGCGGGTGGTAAAGGGCGTCCAGTTCGTGGATATCCGTGATGCGGGTGACCCGGTCGAGGTGGCGCGGCGATACAACGAAGAAGGGGCGGACGAGATCACCTTTCTGGATATCACTGCCAGCTCCGACGATCGGGAGACCATCGTCCACGTGGTGGAGCAGGTGGCGGGCGAGGTGTTCATTCCGCTGACCGTGGGTGGGGGAATCCGTACCACAGAAGACGTGCGGCGTATGCTCAATGCCGGGGCAGACAAGGTGGCCATCAACACCGCGGCCGTGTTCAACCCCGCGTTCGTAAAGCAGGCGACGGAGCGCTTCGGCTCCCAATGTATCGTGGTGGCGATCGACGCCAAGCGGGTGAGCGCCGAGGGCGAAGCCCCGAAATGGGAGATCTTCACCCACGGTGGACGCAAGCCCACCGGCCTGGACGCCGTGGCGTGGGCACAGAAGATGGTGGCCTGTGGGGCCGGCGAGATTCTGCTCACCAGTATGGACCGGGACGGCACCAAGATCGGCTTCGACCTGATCCTGACCCGGGCCATCAGCGATGCGGTCACGGTGCCGGTGATCGCCTCCGGTGGCGTCGGTACCTTGCAGCACCTGGTGGACGGGGTGGTGGAAGGGGGTGCGGATGCGGTGCTGGCCGCCAGTATCTTCCACTTTGGGGAATACACCATTGGCGAGGCGAAACGGTTCATGGCAGAACGGGGCGTTGAAGTCCGGGTTCAGGCGTGATGCGCTATTCGACGGGAAAATGTGGCTTCCAGTGGTGCCTGGTCATGGTGCTCGCGGTCGGAGTGCTGTCTGCTGCCGGGGCAGCGGCCGGGCAGAGTGATCAGGAGGCCAAGATGGCCGAGGTGATCCGGGTGATCAGGGCGATCAGCGTGATCCCGGAGGAGACTATCCCACCGGCACTGTTGGCCAACGCCCGTGCCATTGCGATCATCCCCTCGGTGATCAAGATCGGGTTACTGATCGGCGGGCGCTATGGGCAGGGGGTGATCGCGGTCCGGCGGCCGGACGGCGACTGGAGTCGCCCCGTCTTCGTCTCCATCACCGGGGGCAGTATCGGCTGGCAGATCGGCGCCCAGTCCACGGACGTGGTGCTGGTGTTCAAGAGCAGCCAGAGTATCGAGGATCTCGTCAGCGGCAAATTCACCCTGGGGGCAGATGCCTCCGTGGCGGCAGGGCCGGTAGGCCGCCAGGCGTCGGCAGCGACCGATCCCAGGCTAAAGGCGGAAATCTACTCCTATTCGCGCAGCCGCGGGTTGTTTGCCGGCGTCGCTTTGAACGGGGCGCACCTGGAACTGCAGCCGAAAGAGAATGAGAAATATTACCGTCAGCCGGGCGTTACCGCCCGGCAGATCTTCAACGATGATACCCGTCACCTGCCGGAATCGGCCGGGACGCTGATGCAGCTGCTGGGCGAGGAGGCGCGCCTGTGAGTGATGTTCTGACCCGCCTGGCCCGGGTGCTGGAGGAGCGCAAGTCGGCGGACCCCGACAGCTCCTATGTCGCCGGACTCTATGCCAAGGGGCTGGACGCCATTCTGAAGAAGATCGGGGAGGAGGCGATAGAGACGGTGATGGCCGGCAAGGAGGGTGACCCGGACAAGATCCTGTATGAAACGGCGGACCTCTGGTTCCACACTATGGTGCTGCTGGCCCGGGAAGGGCTGGGACCGGAACAGGTGCTGGCGGAGCTGGAGCGCCGTTTTGGCCTGTCGGGACTGGAAGAGAAGGCGTCCAGGAGCCTGTCCGAGAATAGGAACCGGCCGGTTTGATGCTCCTGCAAAACCGGCACTTCTGACCTCCATGGATGGAGGAAATGCAATAGGATTGTAGGAACAATCCTTGCCGCCATCCATGGCGGTCGTAGCGAGGGGAATCCATTTTGTGTCAGATTTTTCGATTAAATGAGGCGAACATTGGACATATTTAACGAATTTAATCGGGAAATCTGTCCAAAATGGGTTTTCCGCACGACTGCAGGGATGCAGGAGGTAGAGCAACGCATGGAGCAGTTGCCGAGTAGGTTCTCTATTCTCGGACAGGCTCCTGGGGATCGATAGTTTCCTGCGGGGTGACCTGTTTTCGGGTATTATCCAATGAGCTTATAGCTTATTAGGTTAAAGATTGAGGTGAGAAATAATGGGATTCGGTGGAATCAGTATCTGGCAGTTGTTGATCGTTCTGGTGATCGTGCTGCTGTTGTTCGGAACCAAGCGGCTGAAGAATATCGGCTCCGACCTGGGCGCGGCGCTCAAGGGCTTCAAGGGCGCCATGAGCGACGGTGAAAAAGAGGCCGAAAAGGCGCGCCTGGAGAAGGCGAAAGCAGAACAGGAGAAGGATGTCATCGAGGGTGAAGCGACCATGGAGAAGAAGGAGAAATCCTGATCTTTCCCCGGTTATGGTCATAGAAGCACGCTGACGTCATGTTCGATATCGGTTTCTGGGAATTGATGATCATCGGTCTGGTGGCACTGGTGGTGGTCGGTCCGGAGCGCCTGCCCAAGTTGGCCTACACCGCCGGTAAATGGCTCGGCAAGGGCCGCAGCTTGCTCAGCACGGTGAAGTCGGAGATCGACAAGGAGATGAAGGCGGAAGAGCTGAAGCAGATCCTGGAAAAGCAGAAACAGCAGATGAACCCGCTGGAAGAGGTGATCGAAGAGACCACCTCGGCAGTGCGGGAGCTGTCGCAAGAGGCAGGGAAGGCCGTGCGCAGTGCTGAAAAGGAGCACGGCTCCGAGGACGACTCCTACACCCGTTTCGGTGATCCCGCAGAGGTTTCCACCAACCAGCCCCATGACAAAGAAAAACCAACAGGCTGACTTACCGCTTCAGGAACAACCCTTCGTCTCCCACCTGCTGGAACTCCGCGACCGGTTGTTGCGGGCAGTGGTGGTGGTGGCGGTGTTCTTCGTCATCCTTTTTCCCTTTGCCAACGACATCTATATCTGGGTGGCCACCCCTCTGATGGTGCACCTCCCGGCAGGGACGAGCATGATCGCCACTGAGGTGGCCTCCCCTTTCCTGACCCCGTTCAAACTGAGCCTGGTGGCGGCGTTGTTCCTCGCCATGCCGTTCATTCTGTACCAGCTGTGGGCCTTCGTTGCCCCCGGGTTGTACAAACACGAGAAGCGCCTGATCGCCCCCCTGGTGGCGTCCAGCACCGTACTCTTCTACCTGGGGATGGTGTTTGCCTATTATGTGGTGTTCCCGCTGGTATTCGCTTTCCTGACCAGCGCCGCGCCGGAAGGGGTGACCGTCGCCACCGATATCTCCAAATACCTGGATTTCATCCTGACCCTCTTTTTCGCTTTCGGCCTGGCCTTCGAGATCCCCATCGCCACCATCATCCTGGTCTGGATGGGGGTGACGACACCGGACAAACTGGCAGAGAAGCGGCCCTATATCATCGTCGGCGTATTCCTGCTGGGCATGCTGCTGACGCCGCCGGACGTCATCTCCCAGACCCTGCTGGCGCTGCCCATGTGGATTCTGTTTGAGATGGGGCTGTTGTTTTCCCGGGGGTTCGTTCGCCGGCGGGAGCAGGCCAGGGCAGTGAAAGAGGAGGAATCCGAGGCGAATAGCGGTACACAGGATCCTTCACCTGGCCCGGTAGCGCCTGCGCCCGCTGCGGCGACCGGCAGCGACGGCTGGCACCCCGAGTCTGAGGTGATACCGGGCTTCGATGGTGATCCGTCGCCGGCGGCCGACCAGCCCATCGACCCCGATCGTTTCGTACCCCTGACCGAAGAGGAACTCGATGCCGAACTCGACATAATCGAGTCGGAGGAAGCGGATGAAGAAGACGAAGAAGATGAAGGCGGGGAAGGTGTAGACCCGGTCGAGGAGAAGCTGCGGCAGGTTCAGGTGTTGCGGGAGCGCGAGGATCTGGCCCGGGCCCGCGACCTGCTGTACGAGGTGCTCGCCCAGGGTAACGACGACCAGATCGCAGTGGCGCGCAACATTCTGCAGCAACTGGACGAGGCGTGAGCCGCCTGGCGACGCGGGAGCGCCACCGGATGGGTTCCCACGCAGAGCGTGGGAACCAGGGGAACAAAAAATGGCCGCGGATTGACGCGGATTACACACGGGTGTTGTTATTGCTTTGATACCTAGTACAGCAAATACTAGGTACGAGGTACCAGGGTGTCGGATTACGGCGCGCTCATAAGTATGTGATAACCTGACATATCAGTGAGATGCGCGCCTAATCCAACCTACATCCTGTTCGTAGGGACTTAGCATTTGCTGTACTAGGTATCAAATCAATCCGTGTTTGATCCGCGTTAATCCGCGGCTAAATGTCCATTGATCCCGTAACCCGGATTCCGCTACGCTCCATCCGGGCTACCTCTGACTGAAAGCCGGATCGATCGCTCGTTCCCACGCTCTGCGTGGGAACGCAGCCCGCGACGCTCCCGCGTCGCCTGCCCAGGATAAGAAACGGTCAGGCGCAACCTTTTGACCCGCCCGGGGTCAAAACGCGGGTCGGCCCTCATACTTTCCATGAACATCGCCCCATGATAAGCATCCTTCGGATCATCGCCCTCATCCTGATCGTGTCGCCGGCCCAGGCCAGCTTGCAGAACCAGTTGCAGAACCACCCCTCCCCCTATCTCGCCATGCATGGCGACGACCCGGTTCAGTGGCAGGAGTGGGGGCCCGAGGTGCTGGTAAAGGCCAGGGCAGAAAACAAGATGATCTATATCTCCAGTGGCTATTTCGCCTGCCACTGGTGCCATGTGATGCAGCAGGAGAGCTA
>JAUXBK010000240.1 GCA_030619405.1 Sedimenticola sp.
ACCAGGAACTCTCAACCCGCTGCTGGGGCGGCAGGATCTGAATATATTCCTCCAGAGTATGGGGAAGAAAGGACCAGCCGTAGCGAATGTGCCGCTCAAGCGAGAGAGACTTGTACTTTATCCAGAGAAATAAAACCGTGGTCTGTCCCCGATTGCGTAAAATATTCGCTGTCTCTTGTATCCACCCCTTGCTGCCCTCAAATAACAGTTAGATATTCACGCAAAAGAATCCATTAATTCCCAAACGGGAGGAGGCAATATCATGAGCGTTCAGTCAGAACTTAAGCAGACCATCCAGGAGATGGTGGACGATCATCGGGGCATTCTGGCTGCAGACGAAAGCCACCCCACCATCGCCAGGCGCTTCAAGGCCATCGATGTGGAATCCAGCGAGGAGAACCGGCGCGACTGGCGCTCCCTCCTGTTGACCACCGCCGGGCTGGGCGACTACATCTCCGGCGTCATCCTGTTCGAGGAGACCCTGGGGCAGAAGAGTGAGGACGGCCCTCCCCTGCCGGAAGTGGCATGGAACCAGAAGATCGTACCGGGCATCAAAGTGGACAAAGGCACAGGTCCCCTCTCCGGGGCCCCAGGCGATTTGGTCACCCGCGGCCTGGACGGGCTGGGTGAACGGCTCAAAGGCTACAAGGCGCGGGGGGCGCGCTTTGCCAAGTGGCGCGAGGTCTATCCCATTGACCGCCACAATCCCACCCTGCTGGGCCGGGAGGCCAACGCCGAGGTGCTGGCTCGCTACGCCGCCGTCTGCCAGGAGTTGGGAATAGTCCCCATCGTGGAGCCGGAGGTACTGATGGATGGTGATCACGACATCGACCGGTGCGCCACCGTGACCGAGCAGGTATTACATGCCGTCTTCCATGCCCTTGACCGCCACCATGTCGCTTTCGAGCAGATGATCCTCAAGCCCAATATGGTGCTGCCGGGAAAGGCGTGCAGGCGCGCGGAACCGGACGAGGTGGCGGAAGCGACCCTGCAGGTAATGCGCCGGGCGGTCCCCGCAGCGGTGCCTAGCATCAACTTCCTCTCGGGTGGCCAGGGTGCCGAGGAGGCAACGGTCAACCTGAACGCCATCAACCAGTTGCACGGCAATGCCCCCTGGCAGCTGAGCATCTCCTATGGCCGTGCCCTGCAGCAGCCTGCCCTGCACGCCTGGCTGGGCAGGACCGAAAACAGGGAGGCGGCCCAGCAGGCCCTGCTGAAACGGGCACGGCTCAACAGCCTGGCACGCAAAGGGGAGTACGACCCCGCCATGGAGCAGCACTGAGCATCCAGGAGATCAATCGATCCCAAAACGACTGGTATTGTGGTGAACATAAACGACATACCCGACTCATGCGGCTGAACAGTCAACCCTGAACAAGGACCCGATCATGAAGATTGCCTTTCACGGTGCAGACCATGGCGTCACCGGGTCCTGCCATCTGATCACCTGCAACGATAAGAAAATACTGATCGACTGCGGCCTCTATCAGGGTGGCCGCGAGTTGAACGAAGAGAACCACCAGCCGTTCGGCTTCGATCCCGGGGAGATCGACTATCTACTGCTGACTCATGCCCACCTGGACCATTGTGGTCGCATCCCGCTGCTGGCCAGGCAGGGATTCAACGGGGAGATCATCACCACCGCCGCCAGCCGCGAACTGGCCCGCCTGGTGATGCTGGACGCCGCCCATCTGCAGGAAGAGGACGCTGCGTGGCGGTCGAAGAAGGCGCGGAGGCAAGGCCGCCGAGGAAAAGAGACAGAGCCCCTCTACACCACCCTCGACGCCCTCAACAGCCTCGACTTCTTCGGCCGCACCGCCAGCTACGACCAGCCTCTCCAACTGGGCGAAGGAATCACCGCCACCTACATGGACGCAGGCCATATCCTCGGCTCCGCCAGTATCCTGCTGGAACTGGAGGAGCAGGGACGGCACAGGAAGGTGCTCTTCTCCGGTGACCTGGGTTACAACGACCGTGTCATTCTCCGCAACCCGACCCGGCCCGGGAAGGTGGACGTGGTGGTGATGGAGACCACTTACGGCGACCGGCTGCACAAGACCCTGCAGCCCTCCATCGAGGAGCTGTACGAGGCGATCGAAGATACCTTCAGGCGTGGCGGCAATGTGGTGATACCCACCTTCGCTCTGGAGCGCACCCAGGAGATCCTCTATTACCTGCGGGTGGGGAAGGCGGCAGCCGAACTACCTGCCAGCATGCAGGTGTTTCTCGATTCACCCATGGCCATCTCGGCCACCGAGATCTTTCGCCGACACCCGGAGTGCTATGACAGGAAGACGACAGCCCTGTTCAATGCGGGCAAGGACCCGTTCGGCCTCCCGGGTCTCCATTTCACCCGGGAAACTGCCGAATCCATGGCCCTGAACCGGCTGAACGGTGGCGCCGTCATCATGGCCGGCTCCGGTATGTGCACCGGCGGCCGGGTACGGCACCATATCAAACACAATGTCTGGCGCCAGGACTGCAGCATGGTATTCGTCGGCTATGCAGCTCACGGCACCCTGGCCCGCCGTATCGTGGACGGCGCGGAGAGGATCCGCCTGTTCGGGGAAGAGATCCCGGTACGCGCCAAAATCTACACCATCGGCGGCTTCTCCGCACACGCAGACCGGGACGAGCTGCTGAAATGGCACCGTGCCACCGGCAACCCGGAACAGACCTTTCTGGTCCATGGCGACGAAGAGGCGATGCAGGCCTTTGCAAAACGGCTCCATGACACCCATGTCATAATGCCTGACCTGCATCAGGAGATCGGCCTTTGATCAGCCCTTTACCCACAAGTGGTGCTAGTACAGCAAATATTAAGTACGAGGTATCAGGGTGTCGGGTTACGGCGCGCTCATATGTATGTGATAACCTGAAATATCAGTGAGATGCGCGCCTAACCCAACCTACATTA
>JAUXBK010000104.1 GCA_030619405.1 Sedimenticola sp.
CAGAGTGCAAGATATTGATTCGTAGAGCGAATTTGCGACCGAGTGGAATCCTTATTGTGATTTCCGAGGGAGCAAATATCGCTATACGGATCAAGAGCTTGTGCTATGTGAGTGTGAGCACTTGCAGGATCTAGGTTAAATGTTTCTTCGTGTTCTTCGTGCGCTTCGTGGTGATTCTTTTCCCATATTTAGAATTGCTGCCCCAGGCCGCCCTCCCTTGAAAGGTTATCGCCTCGCTACCATGGCCATCGGCCACTGGTGGTGACAAGTGTTCCCAGCAGGTTGCTCAGGAGGGGAAGGAAAACTGGGCGCCTTCACGCACCCCGGCGGATGGCCAGCGCTGGGTGATGGTCTTGCGGCGGGTATAGAAACGTACCCCGTCCGGGCCGTAGGCGGCCAGGTCACCGAACAGGGAGCGTTTCCAGCCACCGAAGCTGTAAGAGGCCACGGGTACCGGCAGGGGCACATTGATGCCTACCATCCCGGTCTTGATGTGATCGCTGAAGTAGCGGGCCGCTTCCCCGTCACGGGTGAAGATGCAGCTGCCGTTACCATATTCATGGGCGTCGATCAGTTCCATCGCCCGCTGCATGCTGTCCACGCGCATCACCAGCAGCACCGGGCCGAATATCTCTTCTTTATAACAGACCATCTCCGGTGTGACTCTGTCGATCAGGGTGCCACCAACGAAGAAGCCGTTTTCGCAGCCTGCAATAGCCGGATTTCGGCCATCCACCTCGATCACCGCACCCTGCTCCTCTGCGCTGCTGATGTAGCCATTCACCTTCTCCATGTGCTGACGGGTGATGACCGGGCCGAAGTCGTTCTGATCATCCTCATAGGACCCCACCTTCAGCGTCTCCATCCGCTCCTTCATCCGGGCTACGAGCCGGTCACCCACCGCGTCCCCCACCGCCACCGCCACCGCCAGCGCCATGCAGCGTTCGCCGCTGGAACCGAAGGCCGCACCGGCCAGGGCGCTGACCGCACTCTCCAGGTCTGCATCGGGCATTACGATGGCATGGTTCTTGGCCCCGCCCAGGGCCTGGCAGCGTTTGCCGCTGCCGGTGGCCGTCCGGTAGACATGCTCGGCAACAGGGGTGGAGCCGACGAAGCTCACCGCCTGGACCCGGGGGTCCTGCAGCAGGACGTCGACCGCCTCCCGATCGCCGTTGACCACGTTCATAACCCCCTTGGGGAGGCCCGCCTCATGCAGCAGTTCAGCGATGAACAGGGGCGCCGAAGGATCCCGCTCCGAGGGCTTCAACACAAAGCAGTTACCACAGACGATGGCCAGCGGGTACATCCACAGAGGCACCATAGCCGGAAAGTTGAACGGCGTGATGCCCGCCACCACGCCCAGCGGCTGAAATTCGCTCCAGGAGTCGATGGCGCTGCCCACATTACGGCTGTGTTCCCCTTTCAGCAGCTCCGGGGCATAGCAGGCATATTCGACGTTTTCGATGCCGCGCAGCACCTCCCCCCGGGCGTCGTGCATGATCTTGCCGTGCTCCTCTCCCACCAGCGCGGCGATTCTGTCGATGTTCAGCTCCAGCAGCTCCCGGAAACGGAACATGATGCGGGCCCGCTTCAGCGGCGTGGTGTCACGCCACTCGGGAAACGCGGCAGCGGCCGCTGCGATCGCCTCCTCCACGGTCTCCCGCGACGCCAGCCCGGTCTGCCCGATGATCTCTCCGGTCGCCGGGTTGAAGATATCGTGGACGCGTTTCGCGTCTTCCCGTAACTCGCCATTTATAAGGTGCCCTGTCGCGATCATGGTTGTCTCCTCGCTGGTTCGGCAACTTGCAAAAATTAAAATGCCAGCCTTATTTCGGATTGGGGCTCAATCCAGCTCGCCGATGGATTCACCAACCGCATTGACCACACTGTCGATCTCTTCCGGCGCGACGATGAACGGCAGACCCAGCTGGATGGTGTCGCCGCCGTAGCGCACATAGAAGCCCTTTTCCCAGCACTTCATGGCGATCTGATAGGGGCGCAGCGCCGGTTCCCCGGGTGCCGCCTCCAGCGTGATCGCCCCCGCCAGGCCATAGTTGCGGATATCCGTCACATACCGCGTTCCCTTGAGTCCGTGGAGCGTCTCTTCGAATCGGGGTGCGATCTCTTTCACCCGCTCGATCAGGCGATCGTTCTCCAGTATGTCCAACGCTGCCAGCGCCGCCGCACAGGCCACCGGGTGGGCGGAGTAGGTGTAACCGTGGGGCAGCTCGATCAGGTACCCGGGGCCGGCGTTCGCCATGAAGCAGTCGTAGATCTCATCCTTGACGATCACCGCACCCAGGGGCTGGGTGCCGTTGGTGATCTGCTTGGCCACGTTCATGATATCGGGCACCACCCCGAACGCCTCGGCGGCGGTACGGGCCCCCAGGCGCCCGAAAGCGGTGATTACCTCATCGAAGATCAGCAGGATATCGTGCTGGTCGCAGATCTCGCGCAGCCGGGAAAGATAGCCTTCGGGCGGTGGAATGACACCTGCAGAGCCGGCCATGGGCTCGATGATCAGCGCCGCGATATTGGAGGCGTCGTGCAGCGTGACCAGTTCCAGCAGCTCATCGGCCAGCTCAGCGCCCCGCTCCGGCATGCCACGGCTGAAACGATTCTCCGGCAGCAGGGTGTGTGACAGGTGATCGACTTCTCCGCCGCACCCGAAGAGCGCCCGGTTCGGGCCGATGCCGCCGACACTGATGCCGCCGAAATTCACCCCGTGGTAGGCCTTGGCCCGCCCGATCAGCCGGGTCTTGGAGGCCATACCCCGCTTGCGCCAGTAGGCCCGGGCGATCTTGAGCGAAGTATCGGCCGCATCGGAACCCGAGCAGGTGAAAAGCACGTGATTCAACCCGTCGGGGGTCAGCGCCTTGACCCGGTTGGCCAGCTCGAAGGATTTGGGGTGACCGAACTGAAACGCCGGCGCGTAGTCGAGCTGCCGTATCTGACGGCACACCGCCTCACTGATCTCAGGTCTGCCGTGGCCGGCACCGCAGGTCCAGAGGCCGGAGAGTCCATCGAAGATCCGGCGGCCACGATCGTCGCGATAGTAGCTTCCCTCCGCCGATACGATGATACGTGGGTTCGCCTTGAATTCCCGGTTGCCGGTAAACGGCATCCAGTGCGCTTCCAGATCGCCACGCTCCAGCTTCGTCGTTTGGGTTCTATCCCTGTCGTTCATGATATTTTTTCTTATTTGGTTGCCTGGGCGTCACGAAAAATCGTTTCGACTGGCAATGACCCTGACCTGCTTTATAGCAGATCCGGCAGCCGGCACATAGTCTCCTGAGCGGTCTATAAGAAAGACAGAATAAACTGATCAGCAGATATTCCCCGGTTCCTGTGGTCAGGCTGAATCTGTTATATACTCCGGTATCCTGCCGGCGGGATTACTGCAGTCATACAACCAACAAGAACAAACGCGATGCTACGCTGAGGTCGGTCCGTGACGAAACAGAACAATAATGATCCATACGTCCGCTTCATCAACGTAAAAAAAAGCTATGATCAAAAAAACCTGGTGGTGAAGGATTTCAATCTGGACATCAGGAAAGGGGAATTCGTCACACTGCTCGGCCCTTCGGGCTCCGGCAAGACCACCTGCCTGATGATGCTTGCCGGGTTCGAGGATGTTACCAGCGGCAGGATTATGATCGACGGCAGTTCAGTGGTGGAGGTGGCGCCCTATCACCGGAACATCGGCATGGTATTCCAGCACTATGCGCTGTTTCCCCATATGACCATCGGGGAGAATCTGGCATATCCCCTGAAAGTGCGGAAGATTCCCGCCAAAGAGATAGCGCGCCGAGTCATGGAAACCCTGGATCTGGTGGAGCTGGGGGCGTTCGAGAAACGTTATCCCGGCCAGCTCTCGGGTGGTCAGCAGCAGCGTGTCGCCCTTGCCCGGGCGCTCATCTTCGAGCCCAGGATCGTGCTCATGGACGAGCCGCTCGGGGCGCTCGACAAGAACCTGCGCGAGCAGATGCAGTTCGAGATAAAACGGTTGCATGAGTCGATCGGGTTTACCGCCATCTATGTCACCCATGACCAGACCGAAGCGCTGACCATGTCAGATCGCATTGCCGTATTCGACGACGGTGTGGTACAGCAGTGTGCGACACCGGAGGTGCTCTACGAAAGACCTGCCAACGCCTTCGTGGCCGATTTCATCGGCGAGAACAACCATATCGAGGGCACGGTGAGATCGATCGCTGGCGACCTGGCCCGGGTGGAACTCAGTGACGGCACGCTGATCGAGGCGCTGAATATCAACTGCCCGGATATCGGGGAGCCCTGCCGGATATCGATCCGACCGGAAAACCTGTTCATCGATCAGCCGGCCCCGGCACGCATCAATTCGGTATCAGCAGAATTCGTCCTGAATCTCTATATCGGCGACTCTATTCACTACTATTTCAAGCTGGGCAGCGGTACGGAGATCATGGTAAAAGTGCTCAACGACCATGAATCCCCAAAGATCACCGCGGGCGATGAGACCCATCTCAGCTGGTCCGCGGACAGAGGTCTTGCGCTCGACCGGCCGGTATGATCCCGAAGGCGCAAGTGTATATATTTACGAACGAAAAATAGCCGCGGATTGACGCGGATCAGACACGGATGTTGTTATGACTCAAGTTTCGGAGTTCAAATGATAGAAAAAGCTGAATTAGGCTGTCCCTTCTCCCTCTGGAAGAAGGGTAGGATGAGGGGAATTCAATAAATTAAAACGTTAGCTCTACAGATCCCCTCACCCCAACCCTCGGCTTTGGCGTCCAGCGTCGCCCTACCTCCTCCATCCATGGAGTCGTCTCTCTGAAGGAGAGGGGCAGTGAACTCCGAAACTTGAGTTATGACTTTAATACACAAAATGATATTGAGGTGGAAATCGGGCAGCTAATCAACACCGGCGCTGAATAAAACAGGATTCAAGAGGTTTGTGTTATCAAATAAATCCGCGTTAATCCGCGGCTATATGTCTTTATGAAACCATGAACGGTTACCTGTAAAACAACAGAGGAAGAGAGGAGAAAGAATAATGAAAAAATATCTACAACTGGGCGTCACAGCCGCGCTGTGTGCCCTGTCGGTCCCGGCCATGTCAGAGCAGATGACGGTGGTCTCTTTCGGCGGTGCCTACGGCGCTGCCCAGCAGAAATACATGCTGGACCCGTACATGAAAGCGACCGGGAACAAACTGCTGTTCGAAAACTATTCCGGCGGTATCGCCGAGATCAAGGCACAGGTCGAGAGTGGCAAGATCCTGTGGGATGTGGTGGATATCGAGGTGATCGACCTGGAGCGGGCCTGCTCCGAAGGGCTGCTGGAGGTGTTCCCCCACGACACCCTCCCCCCCGGCGATGATGGCACCCCTGCCAGGGAGGATTTCAGCCCGGAGGCACTGGCCAGTGAGTGTGGTGTCGGTAACATCGTCTGGACCGTGCTCTATGCCTACAGCGATAAGACCATCAAGGGCGGTCAACCGAACACTATCCAGGATCTCTTCGACACCAAAAAATTTCCGGGAAAACGGGCCCTGCGCAAGCGCCCACAGGTTAATATGGAATGGGCATTGATGGCGGATGGCGTACCCAGGGATAAGATCTACGCAACCCTGGCAACCCCGGAAGGACAGAAACGCGCCTTCGACAAACTGGGCAGCATCAAATCCGACATCGTCTGGTTCGACAGCTGGTCCCAGGCACCACAACTGCTCAACGATGGCGGTGCGGTGATGGTCCAGTCGGCCAACGGCCGCATCTTCGACGCCATCAAGAAAGACAAGAAACCATTCCAGATGGTGTGGGACAATCACGTCTTCGATCTGGACGTCTGGTCGATCGTCAAGGGCACCAAGAAAAAGGCCATGGCCGAGGAGTTCATCCGCTTCGCCACCCGTTCCAAGCCTGAGAGTGGCATGCAGGACCTCGCCTATGGCCCCACCCGGAAATCCTCCTATGCCTACATCGACAAGGCGATGATCGAGCAGCTGCCTTCGGCACATCTGGATGTCGGTCTGCAGGCATCCAGCGTGTTCTGGGCCGACTATGGAGAGTCCCTGGGCGAGAAGTTCAACGAATGGCTGCTGCAGTAGCATAGGTACCGGGTTGGTTACGCCGTTCCAGGTGACAGGTGGAACCAACCCGGCAGCCTGAACAGATGTCACAAACCACACTCACCCGCGACGAAGTCCGGGAGGGCAGGAAGAAGCTGCGACGAAGGCGCCGCGTCGCCTTCCTGTTCGTGGTGCCGTTGCTGTTGTTTATATTTATCGCTTTCATCGCGCCTATCGGCACCATGCTCTACCGCAGTTTTTACCACCCGATCGTTTCACAGCTCATCCCCCAGACGATCGAGAAGCTCTCCGACTGGGACGAGACCGGATCCGACCCGCCTCCCGCCGACACGGTCAGAACATTTGCCATCGAACTGAGGGCACTGGCCACAGAGAGACGCTCCGGCAAACTGGCGGAACAAGTCAATCGATTCCGCCCCGGCAGTTCGAGCCTGATCAAATCCACGGCGCGGAAACTGAAGCGGATGAAGCCGGAGACCCTGGAACAGGAGCGTGAGATACTGAGCGGGATCAACCCGCTGTGGCGCCAGGCCCGGCTGTGGCGGGCGATCAAGAAATCCGGCGTCATCGTCACCGACACCTTTTACCTCACGGCACTGGACCTGACCCGGGATGTCTCCGGAGAGATAAAGGGCCGGGAGACCAAAGTTTACATAAAGCTCTACCTCAAGAGCCTGAAGATCGCCCTCTACATCACTCTGCTGACTGCCTTGATCGGTTTTCCGCTTGCCTATTATCTGGCGACCGCCCCGACCCGGGTCGCGAACGTCCTGCTGGTATTCGTCCTGCTCCCTTTCTGGACCTCACTGCTGGTCCGAACCACCGCCTGGATCGCCCTGCTGCAGACCAATGGCGTGGTCAACTCGACCCTCGAGTTCCTGCATATCATCGATCAGCCGATCGAGATGCTCTATACCCAGTTCGCTACCATCATTGCCATGACCCATATCCTGTTGCCGTTCATGATCCTGCCCCTCTACAGCGTCATGAAGGGCATAGACCCCAGCTACCTGAGAGCGGCGCTCTCCCTGGGGGCAAAACCACTCCCCGCCTTCGTCCGCATCTACCTGCCGATGACCACCCCCGGGCTGGCAGCCGGCGCACTGCTGGTCTTCATCATCTCCATCGGCTACTACATCACACCTGCGCTGGTGGGCGGTACGGAAGGGCAGATGATCAGCAATATTATCGCGTTCCACATGCAGACATCGAACAACTGGGAACTGGCGGCCGCCCTGGGATCCCTGCTGCTGATTCTCATCCTGGTCATCTACTGGGTCTACGACCGGATGGTCGGCGTCAGCAACATCAAATTTGGATAAATAGCGTGCGTCCAAGAAAGAAAAAAGGCCGCGGATTGACGCGGATCAGACACAGATATCAGGATGGCTTTGGCCATATCGCAACCCATATCTCGGTAAGAAAAACGTTCTCACACGGAGCCACGGAGAAGAAGAGATGAATGAGAATGAATCCGGAAGAGAATCAATCCGTGTTTCATCCGCGTCAATCCGCGGCTAAAAAGCTGTTGCTTCCATGAAGGGTTTCCCGAAATATTACACCTTCTGGCAGCGGCTGGGCCTCCACGGCCTGCGGTTGACCGCCTGGCTGGCCCTGGCATTCCTGATGATACCGATCCTGGTGATCATCCCCCTCTCGTTCAATGTGGAACCCTACTTTACCTTTACCGACGGCATGCTCGCCCTGGATCCCGGGGCCTACTCGACGAAATGGTATGCCCAGATCATCGAGGACGACAAATGGATCCTGGCGATCAAGAACAGTTTCTATATCGGCATCCTGGCGACCATCATCGCCACCATCCTGGGGACCACGGCCGCGGTCGGTCTGAGTAACCCGGTGATGCCCCTGCAGCGTTTCATCATGGCGATACTGCTCTCACCCATGATCGTGCCACTGATCATCACTGCTGCAGGCATGTATTTCTTCTATTCCCAGCTGGACATGACGGGCAGCTATCTGGGCGTCATCATCGCCCATGCGGCCCTCGGTACACCCTTTGTCATCATCACCGTCAATGCGGCACTGGCCGGTTTCGACCTCTCCCTGGTCCGCGCTTCCATGGGTCTCGGGGCACGCCCCCTCTACACTTTCATCAAGGTCGTCATGCCCCTGATCCGCCCCGGCGTAATCTCAGGGGCGCTGTTTGCCTTCATTACATCATTCGATGAAGTGGTGCTGATCCTGTTCCTCGCCGGCCCGGAACAGCGCACCATCCCGCGGCAGATGTTCTCCGGCCTGCGGGAGCAGATCAACCCGACCATCCTGGCGGTGGCCACCCTGCTGATCATCTCCTCGTCCCTGATGCTGTTCACCATCGAGTACCTGCGGTCCAGGGGCGAGCGCATCCGCACCGGCCAGCTCTGACCCAGTCGCTCAACACAGCAATTCTAAATATGGAAAAAGAATCACCACGAAGCGCACGAAGAACACGAAGAAACACTTAAAACAGACCTCTCCATTTCAACTCAAAATCATCTCCATAATTAGACAGGATTAACATGATTTTCAGGATTTACAGGAATA
>JAUXBK010000214.1 GCA_030619405.1 Sedimenticola sp.
CAGAGTGCAAGATATTGATTCGTAGAGCGAATTTGCGACCGAGTGGAATCCTTATTGTGATTTCCGAGGGAGCAAATATCGCTATACGGATCAAGAGCTTGTGCTATGTGAGTGTGAACACTTGCAGGATCCAGGTGTTATACCAAAGGAAGATGGTGGCCGGCGCTATGACCCTGGTCAAGATTCCTTGGGTAAAGGGTGCAGAAAGTGCGTTTCTATCGTTTCTTCCGCCGCTTTCTTCCCTGGTAGGAGGCGATCTGCTTGATGACCTCCTGAAACGGTACTTCCTCCAGCGTCTGGAACTGCGCCACGGCCGCGCTGATCAGGCCGTGGATATCATCGATCACGGCTGGCAATGCCTGTCCCGGGCAGGTTGCCAAATATAGCCCCCGCAACCCCCCCACCTGCATGCGCATCGCCTTGGCGTGGGGCAGGATGCTGGTGTCGTCCTGGGACTTGAGGGCAAAGCGCGCGTGCTGGCGAACCAGCTTCAGCCACTCCTCACACTGACTCTGGGCGGGGTCCGAGCCACAGTGTACCCCCTCTCTCTCTGCCAGGTAGAAACGCTCCGCCAGGGGACAGGTGCACTGGCCGGCGAGGACACCTTTTTCAAACAGGCAGTAGCGCTCGTTCATGTCCCTATAGGTGGCTCGATAGGCATCCTGGTCCATCGCTACCTCCCGGTGAAACGGTGGATCATGCGGCGGTCACGTTTGTTTGGTCGGCCGCTGTGAGGGTGGGGCAGGGGATTGAGGCTGCGTCGCTCCTCCACTATCCGCTGGCGCCGTTCCAGGCTCTGTTCGCTCTCCGTATAAAAATGCACCGCCTCAGATGCCGGGCGGCGCTGTCTGGGGATCTGGCTGACGACGATCTCCCACTCCAGCTCCCCCTTGTGTATCCGCAGTCTGGAGCCCGGGCGGACCTCTTTCCCCGGTTTGGTACGCTGACCGTTCAGGTGGACCTTGCCGCCGTTGATGGCCTCTACCGCCAGTTGCCGGGTCTTGAAGAAACGGGCGGCCCACAGCCATTTGTCGAGGCGCAGGTTCTGCAACGGGTTCTGCTGACTCATGTGGGGTCGGCTTCCCCCTCCGTGACGTCGGGTTCCAGGTGTGGCGCCAGGCCCAGCAGGGGGTCGAGTTTTCCGAAGGCGTTGAGCTCCGCCAGGTCGTCGTAGCCCCCGACGTGGTAATCGCCGATGAATATCTGTGGTACGGTGCGTCGCTTGCTGCGTTCGATCATCTCCCGCATCAGCTCGCGGTTTCCCTCGATGCGCCGCTCCTCGTATTTCACGCCCTTCTTCTTCAGCAGCATCTTTGCACGCACACAATAGGGACAGATGGTAGTGGAGTAGATGACGACTTTATGCATACCGGGTTCTCTTTGGTCAGGACAATAACACCTTATCCTAACAATCCCTATTTTGACGGTCTACCGGGAGCTTTGCGCTTTTAGTATAGTCTCCAGATCTCCACCCATTCCGCTACTGACCTGAGAGAAGGCTCCGTCCATGCTTCGTGAGACCCCCCAGACCACCCACCTCAAGGACTACCACCCACCGGAGTTCCTGATTGATCATGCCATCCTGCGTTTCGATCTGGCTGAGGATGAGACCCGGGTCCACTCGCAGTTGACCCTGCGCCGTAACCCGGCTGCCTCGGGGGATGGGGAGGCGCTGTTTCTGAACGGTGAGGGGCTGGAGCTGGTCTCTCTCGCTCTGGATGGCGAGCCATTGGCAGAATCGGGCTACCAGGTGGACGGCGAGGGGCTGACCATCCATCGGGTACCATCCCAGTTCGTGCTGGAGAGTGAGGTTCGGATCAGACCCCAGGATAATTCCGCCCTGGAGGGGCTGTACCGCTCGGGTAGCATGTTCTGCACCCAGTGCGAGGCCGAGGGGTTTCGCCGTATCACCTGGTTTCTGGACCGCCCTGATGTGATGGCCCGGTTCATTACCACCATCATCGCCAATCGGAAGCGTTACCCGGTGCTGCTCTCCAACGGCAACCCGGTAGAGCGGGAGGAGCTGCCGGACGGGCGCCACCGGGTGACCTGGGTGGATCCATTCCCCAAACCCTGTTACCTGTTTGCCCTGGTTGCCGGGGACCTGCGCCATATCGACGACAGCTTCACCACCGCCTCCGGTCGCAAGCTGACGTTGCAGATTCATGTCGAACCGGAGAACCTGGACAAGTGTCGGCACGCCATGCGCTCCCTGAAGCGGGCCATGGCCTGGGACGAGCGCCAGTACGGACGGGAGTACGATCTCGATATCTATATGATCGTGGCGGTCAACGACTTCAACATGGGGGCGATGGAGAACAAGGGGTTGAACGTATTCAACTCCAAATATGTACTGGCCCGGCCGGATCTCGCCACCGATCAGGATTTTCAGGGGATCGAAGGGGTGGTCGCCCACGAATATTTCCACAACTGGACCGGCAACCGGATCACCTGCCGGGACTGGTTCCAGCTGAGCCTGAAAGAGGGGCTGACCGTGTTCCGGGACCAGGAGTTCTCCGCCGACATGGGTTCCAGGAGCGTCAAACGGGTCGAGGATGTGCGCCTGCTGCGGGCCCATCAGTTTGCCGAGGATGCCAGTCCCATGGCCCACCCGGTTCGCCCGGATGCCTACATCGAGATCAACAACTTCTACACCGTCACCGTGTATGAGAAAGGGGCCGAGGTAGTAAGGATGCAGTATCAACTGCTGGGGCCGGAGCGCTATCGGCAGGGGATGGACCTCTACTTCGAGCGCTTCGACGGCCAGGCGGTGACCACCGACGATTTCGTTGCCTGCATGGAGGCGGCAAGTGGCCGCAACCTGACCCAGTTCAAACGCTGGTACAGCCAGGCTGGTACCCCGCAGTTGCAGGTGGCGGGCCACTACGACAGTGACAGCCGAAGTTACACCCTGGAGGTCGAACAGTCCTGCCCGCCCACCCCGGGACAACCGGAAAAGCTGCCGTTCCACATCCCCCTGGCCATGGGACTGCTCGATGCAGCGGGGAGGGAGCTGCCTTTGCGTCTGCAGGGAGAGGCAGAGGCAGAGGCAGTGGGCGGCACCCGGGTGTTGGAACTGCGTCAGGCCCGGGAGTCGTTCCGTTTCATCGACATCCCGGAACTGCCGGTGCCGTCACTGTTGCGAGGCTTCTCTGCCCCAGTGAAACTGGCGTACGAGCACAGTGACGAGGATCTGATGTTTCTTATGGCCCACGACGGTGACGGGTTCAGCCGTTGGGACGCCGCTCAGCGGCTGTTTCAGCGGCTCTTGCTGAAGCGGGTTGCGGTGTCTGGATCACCGCTCCCGGCGGGTTTTCTGGAGGCTTTCAGTCGGGCGCTGAACGACCCGGTCTCCGACCAGGCGCTGTTGGCAGAGCTGCTCAGTCTGCCCTCCGAATCCTATCTGGGGGATCAGATGGAAGAGGTGGCGGTGGATGCGATCCATGCCGCCAGGGAGGGGTTGAGGCGTGAGCTGGCCGAGGCGCTGCGCAATGATTTCATGGCCGTTTATGAGGCCACCCGCGAGACCGGGGTCTATGATCCGGAGACGGCATCCATGGCCCGGCGCCGGTTGAAGAATCTCTGCCTCGGCTATCTGATGCAGCTGGAGGACGAGGAGGTGTGGCAGTGCTGTGTCGATCAGTATGACAGGAAACACAATATGACCGATATCATGGCTGCCTTCACCCTGCTGGCTTCCAGCGATGCACCACAGCGGGAGGTGGTGCTGGAGGAGTTCTACCGCAAATGGCAGGATGAGCCGCTGGTGCTGGACAAGTGGTTCAGTGTTCAGGCGGTTTCGAAGCGGTCGGACACCCTGCAACGGGTGAAAACGTTGCTGCAACACCCGGCCTTCTCCATCACCAACCCAAACCGGGTGCGCAGTCTGGTGGGGGCGTTCTGTGCCGGTAACCCGGTGCGGTTTCATGACGCCAGTGGCGAGGGCTACCGCTTTCTGACCGACCAGGTGCTGGAGCTGGACCGTATCAACCCCCAGATAGCGGCCCGGCTGCTACGTTCCATGGCTCGCTGGCGCCGCTACGACAGTGGCCGCCAGGCGCTGATCCGCACCCAGCTGGAACGTATCCTGGCAGTGGAGGGTCTTTCCCGGGACAGCTACGAGATCGCCTCCAAGAGCCTGGAGAGTATCGGCTGAGTCACGGAAATCGACAAAAACCAAAAACGTTCTCGCGCAAAGACGCAAAGGCGCAAAGGAAAACAAAACAAAAATAATTCATAATTTATGGCATTTTTTCACATGCCTGATTTCTTGTTCAAGGTTGGATCAATTGGTCAGGCCAAGCACAAAGACATAAGCTATAAGCTTTTTTTCAGTTTTTTAAAGGTTTTCTTTGCGCCTTTGCGTCTTTGCGCGAGAACGCCTTTGATTTTTCTGCATCATCCTCTGAACGGGTTTCCTATTTGGCCGGTGGTGGATTACTA
>JAUXBK010000230.1 GCA_030619405.1 Sedimenticola sp.
TAACTATTCGCCTCAAATGACCGAAAAAATGGACTCAAAATGGCTTTCCCTCGCTACGACCGCCATGGATGGCGGAAGTGCCGGTTTTGCAGGAGCAACAAACCGGTCGGCTTCTATTCTCGGACAGGCTCCTAGTACAGCAAACGCTAAGTCCCTACGAACAGAATGTAGGTTGGATTAGGCGCGCATCTCACTGATATATCAGGTTATCACATACTTATGAGCGTGCCGTAATCCGACACCCTGATACCTCGTACTTAGTATTTGCTGTACTAGGATTCTCGTCACTTGAATGTGTAATGTTTCTCGATCGGTTTCAGGATCTTCCAGGTACAGGAGAGGCCGGCGGGGAAGGTAATCAGGTCGCCGCGGCCGAACTCCTGCGGCTCGCCACCGTCGGGGGTCACGATCACCTTGCCACGGACGATGTGGCAGGTCTCTTCCCGATCATAGGTCCAGGGAAACTCGGAGACCTCTTTTTCCCAGATCGGCCAGTCGTAGACGCCCAGAATCTCCAGTTTGGCGGGGGAGGCGTGGTGTTCACACAATATCTGCATCGGGGGACCCTCGGGGGAGCGATTGGACAAGGTCGGATAGTGTAGCCTAAAGTCACTTCGACCTGTCAAGGCGTGGAATTTAATGCCTAAGGTAATATAATGTCTGCTTCGTGCACCGGGCTGTCGGGGTGGCAGGGGGGTTGCAAATGGATATGAAACGACATGGATGAACGACTGGACACCCTGGCGCGACGGCTGGGGGAACGGCTCACAGAGAAAAAGATGCGGGTAGTCACCGCCGAGTCCTGTACCGGTGGCTGGGTGGCCAAGGTGCTGACCGACATTGCCGGCAGCAGTGCCTGGTTCGAGCGCGGTTTCGTCACTTACAGCAATGCGGCCAAGCAGGAGATGCTGGGCGTCAGGCCGGCAACCCTGGCTGCAGCAGGTGCGGTCAGCGAGGCGGTGGTGAAGGAGATGGTGCGCGGTGCCCTGGCCAACAGCGGGGCCGCTCTGGCCGTCGCCATCAGCGGCATCGCCGGACCGGGCGGCGGCAGCTCGGAGAAGCCGGTGGGGATGGTCTGGTTGGCGTGGGGCCGGACGGGTGCGGAACCCCGGGCCCGGGTGATGGTTTTCGACGGCGACCGGAAGGCGGTGCGCTGCCAGGCGGTGGCGGCCGCGCTGCAGGGCGCGCTGGATACCCTGTTTGACTGAGACAGCGAACAAGCGGCTCTTTTTCGCCCTCCACCCGGATCAGCAGACGCGCCAGGGGCTGCTGCAGATCCGCGACTCGCTGGAGATATCGGGCGGAGGGCCCAATCATCCGCAAGACCTGCATGCCACCCTGGCGTTTCTGGGGCAGGTGACGGTGGACCAATATGATTGTCTGCTGGAGGCTGCAGACCGGGTCAGCGGTGCACCTTTTACGCTTCGAATCGACCGTGCCGGGTACTGGAAGCGTCCTCAGATCCTCTGGTGCGGCCCCACGGAGACCCCGCCGGAGCTGACCCGGCTGATGGCGGATCTGCAGCAGGAGCTGGGTGGTTGTGGTTTTACCCGGGAGAAACGACCTTATCGCCCCCATGTCACCCTTTCCCGCAAGAGCAGCCGCCCGCCGGCGGCGGCCCTCACGCTGCCACGACCCCTGGCGTGGCAGGTGGACACCTTTGTCTTGATGGAGACCGTGGCGGGCGGGCCATCGCCTCACTACAGGATACGAAAAAAGTGGTGCCTGGGCGCATGACTTGAGCCCTCAGCTGTGCCATAATAGAGAACATGAAGAGAACTAGAGACATAGGGAAGCACCAGATACCCGGAGGGAAGATGGACGAAAATCGTAAAAAAGCCTTGAGTGCCGCGCTCAGCCAGATCGAAAAGCAGTTTGGCAAGGGTTCCGTCATGCGTATGGGTGACGGTAGCGTCATCCGCAACCTCGAGACGGTTTCCACCGGCTCCCTGAGCCTGGACATCGCGCTTGGGGTGGGTGGTGTGCCCAAGGGCCGCGTGATCGAAATCTACGGACCGGAGTCCTCGGGCAAGACCACCTTGACCCTGCACATCGTCGCCGAGATTCAGAAACAGGGTGGCACCGCCGCCTTCGTCGATGCCGAGCACGCACTGGACCCGGGCTACGCCGAAAAGCTGGGTGTGGATACCGATGAACTGCTGGTTTCCCAGCCGGATACCGGTGAACAGGCGCTGGAGATCACCGACATGCTGGTGCGCTCCGGTGCAGTGGACGTAGTGGTGATCGACTCGGTGGCGGCCCTCACGCCCAAGGCGGAGATCGAGGGCGAGATGGGTGATACCCATGTCGGTCTGCAGGCGCGCCTCATGTCCCAGGCCCTGCGCAAGCTGACCGGCAACATCAACCGTTCCAACTGCATGGTCATCTTCATCAACCAGATTCGGATGAAGATCGGCGTGATGTTCGGTTCGCCGGAGACCACCACGGGCGGTAACGCGCTTAAATTCTACGCCTCTGTGCGTCTGGATATCCGTCGCATCGGCGCCATCAAGAAGGGCGACGAGGTGGTGGGCAACGAGACCCGGGTGAAGGTGGTGAAGAACAAGGTGGCACCACCGTTCAAGCAGGCCAATTTCGAGATTCTCTATGGTGAGGGGATCTCCCGGGAGGGGGAGATCATTGAACTCGGGGTCAAGCACAACATCATCGACAAGTCCGGGGCCTGGTACAGCTACAGCGGTGACCGGATCGGTCAGGGCAAGGAGAACGTGCGCCGTTTTCTGAAAGAGAACCCGGAGATCGCCCAGGATATCGAGACCCGAATCAGGGATATCGTGTTCCCCAAGCCGGAGGTGAAAGAGGCCCCGGAATCGAGCACAAAAGAAAAGCCGGCGGCAGTGGAGGCCTGATCCGGCCTCTGTCCGGAAGATTCGTCGGAGTGAGGAGATCGAAAGCAGCTTGATGGCCGATGGAACTGACAGCCCGGATCAGACCGAGTCCCATGAACTGAAACAGGCCGCCCTGCGCCTGCTCGCCACCCGGGAGCACAGCCGGGTCGAATTATGCCGCAAGCTGCAGTCGCGAGCGGGCGATAAAAATCTGCTGGAGCGGGTCCTGGATCAACTGGAGGGTGAACACGCCCTGAGCGATCAGCGTTTTGCTCGGGAATATGTCGAATCCCGTAAACGCAGGGGGTTCGGGCCGATAAGCATTCGCCGGGCGCTGCGGGAGAAGGGGGTCGACCGGGAACTCATCACCAACTGTATGGCGGAGGGTGAGCATGACTGGGACGAACTCCTGCGGCAGGTTGTCCGGAGCAAGTTTGGCGCACAACCACCGACCGATTACAGGGATTGGGCGAAGCAGGCCCGGTTTCTGGAATATCGTGGCTTCGCCCCGGAGCAGATCCGCTCACTTCTGGCCGGTTTTTCCTTTAGCTGAGAGGCGTTAGGGCCGCGGAAAATATAGAATATCCCAAAATTGCGCCGGCTTTTCTTCTCCCGATGGGTGACAACGCCCCCGGTTCTGCATACCATTCACCGTTGATCGGTCCACACTCCATTCCCTATGAAGACCAGCGCAGAACTCCGTAGAGCCTTTCTCGATTACTTTGTCGAACGCGACCACAAAGAGGTCCCCAGCAGTTCGCTGGTGCCCCA
>JAUXBK010000091.1 GCA_030619405.1 Sedimenticola sp.
AACAATCCTGTAAATCCTGTCATTTTTTTGGTGTCGGCAACGGGCTGTACTCGTTGCAGAGTGTCCAGTTTTCGTCTGAAAATGTATTTTTCTATTAGAACTAATAAGTTATATATCCATGATCTAATCATGGTGTTGAGGTCTGTATTCGTGAACGCATACTCATGTTAGGCCCTTGCGACCACACTTCTCACCGGCCAGCCGGCATGCCCGGGTCAGCACTCCGGACAGCGCCTCACCCGCCGCCTGGCCATGAATCACCCCGGCATTGAATACGTCGCCGGCACCCACCGTATCGACCACCCGCGGCGGCGGGAAGGCAGGGGCATGGAACAGACCACCCTGCCCATCCATACCCCAGGCGCCCTGTTCACCCCAGGCGCAGGCCAGGGTAGTCCCCGGGGTGACCTGATCCCGCATGCCCGCCAGGAAAGAGGCTGCCTCGGAAAACCCCTGGTGGCGTGCATAACCGCGCGAAAATAGCAGCAGCCCTGTCAGCGGAAACAGCTCCTCGATGCCCTCTCTGGCCTTCTCCACCTCCAGGGAACAAGCGATTTCCGGCCGCGCCTTCAGTGCCGCCATCATCCGCCTCAGATCAGGTATGTTACGCCCTTCGAAATGGATCCAGTCGAACTGCCCCGTCGCTATCCGGGAAAAATCCCGCCAGCCGAATTCAGCCAGCCGACGGTAGTGGACGATGGTTCGGCTGCCACTCTGCCGGCTCAGAGTAATATAGGAGGTGGGGGTAATGGAGTTTGCATGCCGGGCGAGATAGTGGGTCTCCACCCCGTGCTGCTGCAGCTGTTGCAGAATCTGCCGGCTGCCCGGATCATCGGCGATGGCACCAGCCAAGCTGCAGTGATGACCCAGCCGGCTCAGAACCACCAGGGTATTGCTGGCATTGCCGCCCAAGGAGACGTGATGCTCCAGTGCCCGCACCTCCCCATCCTCCGGCGGGTACCGGCCGACGGTATTGACAATGTCGATGGTGGCCACACCCACTGCCAGGATCCGCATAGCACCGTTACCGGACGTCCCGTACCACCCGGAAACCGAGCACCGGCAGTCTGGTACTCCGATGGTGCCGGGAACGTTTGGTGGTACGCAGTGTGTCTTCCGGCTTGTTGAAGCCCCCGCCGCGGACCACCACATCTTCGCATCCCGGTTTCAGCCAGGCACTGCCGTCCGCCGGGGCGCCCCGATAGTCCGGGTGGTGACAATCCTGAACCCACTCCATCACATTGCCCGCCATATCGTGCAGCCCATAGGGATTGGCCTTGAAGGAGCCTACCGGAGCCGTGGATTTTTCATCCCAGCGGCTGCCACAGTTGAAACAGTTGGCATTACCCTCGCCCAGCTCGTATCCCCACCAGTAGTAGCTGTCGGTACCTCCAGCGGCGGCATATTCCCACTCCGCCTCTGTCGGCAGGCGGTAGTGCTGGCCACTCTGCCTCGATAGCCATCGGGTGTAGGCAACCGCATCCTCCTGGGTGACGTTTATCACCGGTCGGCGCCCCTTTCCCCAATCCTGGCCATCCGGCATCGAGCGCCCGGTGGCCCTGGCGAACCTTTGGTATTCATCGAAGGTCACCTCATACTTGCCGATGGCAAAATCCTTTACCTCGACCCGGTGCGCGGGCTGCTCCTCCAATGCCAGCTGATCCCGTTCACTCCCCATGCTGAATTCACCGCCCCACAGATAGACCATGACGGGCCCCCTGCCCCCGCCGGCCAGCCAGTCCTGAACAATGGTGCCAGCAGCTAACCTGTTCACGGCCTCCATGGCAAGAGATGCAGAACCACTGGGCTTACCCACCGCCACACCGGTGACAGGGGGTGACAGATTCGAAGAGGGCTGCCCAGCTGTCTGCTGTGGCAGATCAGCCCGGGTCTTGCGGGGAATTCGAAGCTCCGGCTTCACCGCCCTGGCGGCTGCTGAAGACGAACCAGAGCGAGCGAGCGACCCGCTCAGGATCTCCCCTCTGCCACTCATGATGGAGAGTCCTTCCGCGACGGCAAACGCCAGCACTGCCCCGGCCAAGGCACCGAATATCACTCGCTGCCGGCCGCCAACCTCTTTGCCACCAGCGCCACCCTCCGGTCCGGAGGAGCGATCACCTCCAGTCAACTCCTGGCCAAGCCGATGCTCCAGCTCCTCCTGGGATTTATAGAGGGCGGCCTCCAACTGCTTGCGCGCATCCACCTCTTCCCGGCGCTTGAAATCCGCCTCTTCGGATTCCACCCGGACCATATCCAGTGCCTGGCCAAGCCGGTCTATCTCGCTGTTACGCTCTTCAATCTGCTCCTGCAGCCTGAGTTTTTCTCTGGTGGCCTGTTCCAGCTTTTCCTTCTGCTGCTCCATCTGTTGGTGTAACTGATCCACTTCCTGGCGCAACAGCTGGTTCTCCGCTGCCTCAGCAGAGCCGGTCAGCTCCTGGGCTTCGAGCCGTGATCTCAGCTCCTCCATTTCATCTTTCATCCGGGCGAGATCCGCTTCTGCCCGATCCCGCACCAGCTGCAGTTCACTGTGCAGAGCGCCCAGATCACCACTCTCGGCGCCAGCAGATCCGACGGCCTGGATCTGCTCCACATACTGCTCCATGACCGATCGCATCCGTTGCGCCTCGGCTTCCAGTTGGCGCACCTTCTCCTCCGCCGTCTCCTTCTGGCGCCGCAGCTTCTTGATGACCGTCACTTCGTCCCGGCCAGACACCACCCCCTGGGCATTCAACTCCGCCTCCAGGCGCTGTGCGCGCCGGGTGGTCTCCTCACGCAACCGATTCGATTCATCCAGAGCCCGGGTAAGGGTGTCCAGCTCTTCCTTCAGCGCCTCACTGTCCGTATCTGCTGCGGCCTGCTCCAGGCGCCCCACCTCTGCTTCTGCCGCTCTCCTGCCGGCCATCGCCTGTTCCAGTTCCTGATACAGCGCTGCCACATCCTCTTTTATATCGCCTTGCGCTGTGGTCGGCTCATCATGGACCCTTTTCAACTCCTCCAGCTGCTGACCAATCTGCAGGTCCCGTTCCCTGACCACCTGCTGCAGATGTTCCATGGAGCGATCGGCCTCCTCCAGGCTGCCACGCAATCTGCGGGCCTCCTCCCTCAGTTCCCCACGCTCACTGCTGCCACCCTCCAGCTGCTGTTGCAGCAGAGTGATCTCCTCCCTGAACCGCTCCACCTGAGTTCGGGCGGCCTGTTCCTGAAAGCTGAGATCGAACTCCGTCTTTCTCTGCTTTCTTGCGGCCTCCTCCAGTTCCTCCTGGATACGCGCCTGGTCTGACCTCATCACCTCCAGTCCGCGCCGGTAATGTTCAGCCTGATCACTGATGCTGCCTTCCCGTATCCCTAACTCCTTCTCCAGCTCATCGACCTTTCCCCGGGCACTGGCCAGCTCCTCCTGGAGCTCGTCCGCCTCCAGCTGCCTGGACTCCGCCCCCCCGCCCGTTTCCTTCATCTGTCCCGCGCCGGTCACATCTGCTCCCTGTTCATCCCCAAACTCCAACCCTATGATTAAGTTCATTTTACAACAGGTACATTAGTTTCACTCACCGGCCAGGGAAAGAGAAGACAAAGGACCGACTGCAGACAATATACCCGTCACGGATATACACGGGAAACTGTATACTTGTCGGCAACTCCGGAAACAAACTGTAACTGCGCGTCTGCCTGCTGTAAAAACGTAACCGTTCAGTCCCCCCTCCTCAAATCCCCTCTCTCTCAGGGAGACGACTCCATGGATGGAGGAGGTAGGGCGACGCAGGACACCAAAGCCGACGACTCCATGGACGGAGGAGGTAGAGCGACGCAGGATGCCAAAGCCGAGGGTTAGGGTGAGGGGTTCAAAAAGGCAGGGGGACTGAACGGTTACGTAAAAACCGTTACTGCGAACCGTATACGGTTGGAGAGATGAACCCACTCGGGATGAATTTTCATTGGGGCCGGAACGATGACAAATGACAACGGCGTGGTGTCCGCAGGTCACCCGATAACCGCTCAAGCGGCAGCCGATATACTTGAAGCGGGTGGCAATGCCTTCGATGCCGCCCTGGCAGCCCTGTTCGCCAGCTGTGTGGCGGAGCCGGTCCTCGCCTCCCTGGGCGGGGGCGGGTTTCTGCTGGCCCGTCCCATTGGGGGTGAACCGAGGCTATACGATTTCTTCACTCAGACACCGCTCCGCAAGGCGCCCCTCGGCGCGGTGGACTTCCACCCGATCATCGCAGATTTCGGCACCGCCCAGCAGGAGTTTCACATCGGCATGGGATCCATCACCACCCCCGGCGTGGTGAAAGGAGTCTTCGTCATCCACCAGGCGATGTGCCGGCTGCCACTGGAGGTGATCATCCAGCCCGCCTGCGAGGCGGCCCGGGCGGGGATAACGATCAACGACTTCCAGCATTACATCGCGGAAATCGTCTCTCCCATCATCCAGAGCAGCCCGGAAGCGACGGCACTGCACTCGACCAGCCAGGCACCCGGACTTATTGCTGCAACAGGGGAACGGGTTCATCACGATGAAATGGCCAATATCTTCGAACTGCTGGTAACAGAGGGGGAGGAGCTGTTCTATCTCGGAGAGATCGGCAAAGCGCTGATCCACGCCTGCCACGAGCGGGGAGGTTATCTGACACCGAATGATCTGATCCGGTACCAGGTGATATCCAGGCGCCCGTTACAACTGAGATATCATGATTCTCTGCTCTATACCAATCCGGCCCCCTCGGTGGGTGGAACCCTGATTGCCTTCTGCCTGGCACTGCTGGAGGAAGAAGGGTTGGCTGCCTTTGAGGCTGACAGCTACCCGCACCTGCTGCGTGTTGCCAGGGCCCAGCAGCTGACCCAGCGGCTGCGAACCGAAGAGAGCGTGGACCGGGACCTCAGCCAGGCGACCAGCAGCCGCATTCTCAGTGAAACATATCTGCGCAGTTACCGGGATACCCTGCGTAAACATCCCGCATTCTCCCGTGGCACCACCCAGATCAGTATTGCTGACACGGAAGGCAACCTTGCCAGTATGACGCTATCGAATGGAGAGGGCTCCGGGTATGTCATTCCAGGCACCGGCATCATGATGAACAACATGCTGGGTGAAGAGGATATAAACCCCCACGGATTTCACCAGTGGCCGGAAAATCGGCGCATCGCCTCCATGATGTCACCCACTCTGGTGCTGACCTCCAGAGGAGAGGCTATTGCGACCGGTTCCGGTGGATCCAACAGAATCCGCAGCGCCATCCTGCAGGTGCTGATCAATCTGCTCGATTTCCACATGGCACTGGAACAGGCAGTGGAACAACCGAGACTGCATTACGAGTCAGGCCTGCTGAATGTGGAGCGTGGGGCCAACGAAACAGTATTGCAACAGCTGTTCAGAGCGTTTCCGGAAAATCGTCTGTGGCCGCAGAAGAATCTCTTTTTTGGGGGCGCTCACACGGTATCCATCGATAGCTCAAAGCGGCTTTTCGGAAAAGGAGACAGCAGGCGCGGTGGCGTCAGCCTGCAGGTTTGATCTTGCGCGCTCTCTTCCCTATACCGTCCGCTGTTCCATTCCGACTCCTGCCTCCTGCCTACTGTCTACTGCCTTTCAACTTCCAATAATTAATTTTTTGCTATAGAAACAGTGCTTTTTGCCGCTTTTTCTATTGGCAATAATAAATTCTATGCTATGTTTATCGCGCACCGTCCACCAAATCCAGGAGTCATTCATGGCCGTCAAGAAAAAAGTCGCTAAAAAAAGCGCAAAAAAATCAGCTGTAAAAAAAACCACTGCCACTAAAAAGCGAGCAGCGGTGAAAAAGAAGGTTACAGTAAAAAAGAAGCGTGCTGCTCCCGTCCGCCAGAAAGCCATAACCACCCGTCAGACGAAATCCCAGATCCTGCAGGCCATCGCCGAAGATACCGAGCTGACCCGCAAGCAGGTGGCCGAAGTATTTGATTCACTAGCCAGCCTGATCAAGGGTCATATGCAGCGACGTGGTTCCGGTGAATTCTCGATCCCCGAAACCGGCGTAAAGATCCGTCGCGTGAAAAAGCCAGCACGCAAGGCACGCCCCGGGCGCAACCCGGCCACCGGCGAATCCATCACGATTGCAGCCAAGCCGGCCTCGACTGTGGTCAAGGTTTCTGCACTGAAAGCACTGAAGGATACCCTGAGTTGATCTGAGGCGGTTGCCGGGCCAGACACGCCATTCGACTGTTGCTCAGCCCCTCTCCTTAGAGATTAGGGAGAGGGGTAGAGTGAGGGGATGAAAAAATTTTCCTTATTCACAGCATAGTCAGGCGAAGCGACATTCATCACCGGTTCATTTCAGTACTGACGCAGTGTCATGCGGCCGTCCCGCTGCACCATCTCCAGATGTTTCAGGAAACTCATCCCCAGCAGAACTTCTGAACCCTGCATGTTCGGCAGAATGGAAGCTCGCACATTGCGCCTGCGTACCGGCCCCAGCCGCACCTCATCCAGTCGCGTTCGCCATGAGGTCACCTGACCGTTGGCCGTCTGGTTGACTACCGGGGCACCCCGCTTCAAACCCAACCTATCGGCAACAACCCGCGGCACCGCCACATCGGTTGCCCCGGTATCCAGCAGAAAGATGACCGGAAAACCGTTGATCGATCCAGTTGCAACATAGTGGCCGGATCGGTTGCGCTTCAAGACGACCTGCGGAACACCGTCGCCGTCCACCCGCGCTGCCAGATCTCGATTCGGATTGTGCTGCCTTTCCAGCAGAGAAGAGAAGGCAAGTGTCAGCAGCGCCAGAAACAGGATCCAGGCAGCAAAGATCATCCCCTTGCCAAACTGCTGCGTTCCCAACCTTCGAGACTCCAGTGACTATTCACCTAGATCCTGCAAGTAGTCGTGCGTACAGAGTGCAAGCTATTGTTTCGTAGAGCGAATGAAAAATTGCGTGGAATCCTTATTGTGATTTCCAAGATTTTTCATATCGCTATGCGGGACAAGAGGTTGTCTCTGTGCGTGCGAATACTTGCAGGATCTAGGATTCACAGCAGGCCGGTGGCACCAGCCTGCTGCTGCACCTGTCGCGGTTCTACATCCCCCGGAACTGCCGTGGCTGCGAGTCACGTCGCAACGTGCGCTTGAAGTGCTGTCGATAGTGCATCAGGGCACTGCTGCCGTTGGCAGCAACGTCAAATACCTTCCAGCCATCGGCGGCGCGGTAGAAACGAAACTTCAGCCGAGCCGGATAACCCCGCGGGTTCTGTACCAGCACCCCAACATCGACCTCGTTCCCACGTGCCTTGCGGGCGCCCAGCACCCGGACCTGCTGCCCCTGGTAGCGGGTCAGGCGCTGCGCGAGGGCACCAAGAAACATGGCCTTCAGCCGTTTTTCAAACGCCTGCCGCTGCGGCTCGCTCATTCGCTTCCAGGCCTGCCCTCTCGCCCAGCGTGCCATGTAGGAAAAATCGAAATAAGGGGCGATCTCGTCATCCAGAAACACGGCAATCTGTGCCTCTGAAGGCCGCTCGTTCTGATCTGCAAAGGCGGTCAGCTTATTCAGTCCCTGCCGCAGGGTCACCGCAGGCCCAGGCTGCTGCCGGGTCTGACCCATCCCGTAGGGGCGGACTCCCCCGGGGTAGTAAGGCTGGGCAACGGCGATACCCGAGAGCCCCAGAGCCAGGGCGACTGTAAGAACTGTTTTCTTCATTTAAAGATCCTCCTGAATGTTTTGCTCGATCTATGTTCTATATAATAATTATCTGAAATACGGCAGGTCGTGATCTGCCGCAGAGGCGTCAGCACTAGGAGCCTGTCCAAGAATAGGAACCGGCCGGTTTATTGCTCCTGCAAAACCGGCACTTCCGCCATCCATGGCGGTCGTCGGCAACTGCTCCTGCATTGCTCTAACTACCGGCATCCATGTAGGCGTGCGGAAAAGCGTCAAGTCCGACGGGCTCCTGGTAACCATACCGAATGATGGTGGCGAGGTCACCTCTCTTCGACAGGCGAAAGGAGACCGCAGAGAGGCGAAACAGGGCGCACATATATCAACTCTATGTGCGTATTTGTAACTTGAATCAATTAAACAGAGCTTTTTTATAGCGGGGGAAGGGCAAGAAGAGTATCTTACCGAATTCTTAAATTAGGGGCAGGTAAAGGCTTTGCCTCATGATGAAATAACCAAGCACCAAAGTCAACTTTTTCTGCGGTGCGGGGTAACCACGAAAGCCCTTTCCGCGACGGAGGAAAATCCATGACGGAAGTAATCGCAACCAACCAGACCATACTGGTAGTCGGTGGCGGAATCAGCGGCATGACCGCTGCGCTCGAGGCCGCTGAGACAGGAAAGAAGGTGGTATTGGTTGAGAAGCGCCCCTTTGTCGGGGGACGCGTCACCCAGCTTTATAAATATTTCCCCAAGCTCTGTTTCCCGACCTGTGGTCTGGAGATCAACCAACGACGGGCAAAGATGAACCCCAACCTCACTATCATCACCATGGCCGAGGTGACGGGCATCCAGGGAGAGGTCGGCGATTACACCGCCACGGTAAAGATCAGCCCCCGTTACATCAATGACAACTGCACCGGCTGCGGTGATTGCGGCAAGGCGGTTGAAACGGAGTTCGACGATGAGTTCAACTACGGGCTGGGCGGCCTGAAAAAGCGCAAGGGGGCCTACCTGCCTCACAGCATGGCCCACCCCAACTTTTATGTCATCGACCCCCGCATCATCGGCACCGATGACGCCCAGAAGGCAAAAGATGCCTGCAAGGTCAATGCCATCGACCTGGAGATGCAGGAAGAGACCATCGAGTTCAAGGCCGGCGCCGTGGTCTGGGCCACCGGCTGGCGTCCCTACGATGCCAACAAGATCCAGCCCTATGGCTACGACCGCTTTCCCAACGTCATCACCAGCGTCGAATTCGAGCGCTTGGCCGACGCCAAAGGACCGACCGGCGGAAAGCTGTTGCGCCCTTCGGACGGCAAGGAGGCGAAGAACATCGCTTTCATTCAGTGCGCCGGATCCCGCGACCACAACCACTTGCTGCACTGCTCCCGCATCTGCTGCATGGCGACCCTGAAAGAGACCCACTTCGTTCAGGATGCCTGGGGAGATGAGGGCAAATCTACCATCTACTACATCGACATCCGTGCCATCGACCGGTTTGAGGAGTTCTATCAAAAGGTCAAGGAGAACCCCAACGTCTCCTTCATAAAGTCCAAGGTAGCCTCCATCACCCAGAACAAAGAGAATAGCAACCCGATTCTCAACGGGGTGGACGTGGAGAGTTACAACCGGGATGGCAACGGCGGCTATGACCGATATGCCACCGAATACGACTTGGTGGTGCTGGCCATCGGCATGGAACCCAGTGTCGACAAAGAGAGCTTCCCGGTGGAGATCGCGATCAACCAGGAGGGCTTCATCGAGCCTGCACCGGAAAATGGCGGCGTATTTGCTGCCGGTTGCGCCTCCGATGCCCTGGACGTGAACCGTGCAGTCCAGCAGGCCACAGGCGCTGCCCTGCGCGCCATTCAGGTAGTGAACCGCGTAGCCGGAACGGAGGGTT
>JAUXBK010000033.1 GCA_030619405.1 Sedimenticola sp.
TATGCTCCAAGGCAAGGGGCAGCTTGGACGCTGTAGGGGGGATAAGCGTAGCGCATCCACCATCCTGGGCGTTGCGGCATGTGGTCAGACCATTGGTGGATGCGGCGCGCATAAGTGTAGTGCAAAACGAAAGTTCTGTGCGCGCACCTTATCCCCCCTACGAAATTACCCCGGAAAATTGAGAACTTAGGACGAAAATAGCTTGAAAACCAGCTTAGAGTATTTAGGGAGGAGTATTTAGGGTCAGAGTAAAAACTTCCACCCAATATCACTGCTCCTACCTTCCGGGTTCCCACGTTCCGCGTGGGAGCCAGTCTTAAGGTGCTGCACTCTGTCTCCTGTCCTCTGTCCTCTGACTACTCCCGCTCTTCGATCCAGGCCATCTGGATCGCCTCCAGGATCTTTTCGCCGGAGTGGTCCGGGTCGTCGTCGAAATCCGGCAGAGCCATGACCCAGTTGCGCAGATCGACGAAGTTGATGTGCAGGGGGTCCACCTCCGGGTGGGCCTCATCCAGTTCGATGGCAATATCCAGGGTATCGGTCCATTTCAGGCTCATCGTCAGTGACTCTCTGATACCATGTTGATGGTGTATTTGGGGATCTCGACCACCAGATCCTCGCCTGCCACCACCGCCTGACAGCTGAGGCGGGATTCGGGCTCCAGTCCCCAGGCCTTGTCCAGTAGATCCTCCTCGTCCTCTTCCGCCTCTTCCATGGAGTCGAATCCCTCCCGGACGATAACGTGGCAGGTGGTGCAGGCACAGGACTTTTCACAGGCGTGCTCGATCTCGATGCCGTTCTGGAGCGCGGCATCGCAGAGGGTGGTGCCCGGGTCGGCCTCTATCACCGCCCCCTCCGGGCAGATCTCTTCATGGGGAAGAAATATTATCTGTGGCATAGCTTCTACTCGAAATCCTTCACGCTATGGCCAGTCATGGCCTTGCTGACACTGGCATTCATGCGGCGCTCCACGTAGAACTCGCAGACCTTTTCCAGGGTATCGATCTGCTGTTTGATGGCCTGATGATCACTGCTGCCATAAACTTCTACCAGTTTCCCTAATTGATCTTCAATCAATTGATATTCTTCTTTATTGAGTAACTTTTCCCCATCGTCAGCCAGGGCCGCACGGAGCGCCTCGATGCTCCGGTTCGCCGCCACCTGCTGTTCCCGCAAACGACGCGCCTCCAGATCCTCCGCTGCATGTTCGATGGAATCCCGCAACATCCCCTCGATCTCCGAATCGGTCAGACCGTAGGATGGCTTGACCAGCACGCTGGCCTGCACCCCGCTGCTCTTTTCGCGGGCCTCGACGCTCAACAGACCATCCGCATCGACCGAAAAGGTTACCTCGATGCGGGCCGCACCGGCCACCATCGGGGGTATCCCCCTCAACTCGAAGTGTGCCAGAGAACGGCAGGCACTGACCAGTTCCCTCTCACCCTGGAGCACATGGATCGCCATGGCAGTCTGGCCATCCTTGAAGGTGGTGAACTCCTGGGCCCTGGCCACTGGGATGGTGGTATTGCGGGGCACGATCTTCTCCACCAACCCCCCCATGGTCTCTATCCCCAGCGACAAGGGGATGACATCCAGCAGCAACATCTCCTCGTCCGACTTGTTGCCCACCAGAACGTCTGCCTGGACGGCGGCACCGATGGCCACCACCCGGTCCGGGTCTATGTCAGCCAGCGGCCGGGTGTGAAAAAACTCACCCACCAGCTCCCGCACCAAAGGCACACGTGTCGAGCCACCCACCAGCACCACGTCCTCGATCTCCTCTACCCGCAACTCGGCATCACGCAGGGCCCGCCGGCAGGGGACCAGCGTCTTGCGCACCAGCGGCTCCACCAGCTGATCGAACCGTTCCCGGGTGAGTTCCCCCTCCCAGAACCCTCCATTTCCCAGATCCACCAGGAGCGGCGCAACCGCCGCCGTCGTCAGTGACTCCTTGGCACTGCAGGCATCCCGCATCAGACGCCGCAGCATCTCGTGGTCCGCCGAGTCGTCGATCCCCGCCTGCTGCATGATCCACTCTGCCACCACCCGATCGAAGTCATCGCCCCCCAGTGCCGCGTCACCACCGGTGGAGAGCACCTCTAACACCCCGCGCTTTAGGCGCAGAATGGAGATATCGAAGGTTCCGCCCCCCAGGTCATAGATGGCATGCACCCCGTCGGAACCGTGATCGAGGCCGTAGGCCACAGCAGCGGCCGTCGGTTCGTTCAGCAACCGCAGCACCTCGAGGCCCGCCACCCTGGCCGCATCCTTGGTCGCCTGCCGCTGGGCATCGTCGAAATAGGCGGGAACCGTGATCACCACACCCTCCAGCTCCCCACCCAGGCTCCTTTCCGCCCGCCGGGCGAGGGTCTTGAGGATCTCTGCCGACACCTCCACCGGCGTTACGTCACCCGCCACCGTGTGGATCCGCGGCACTGCACTCCGCTGTTGCTGGAACTGGTACGGGAGGCGGCTGCCCAGGGTTTTCACATCCTCGACACCCCTGCCCAGCAGCCGCTTGACAGAAACGATGGTGTTGAGGGGGTCCAGCACCGCCTGGGCCTTGGCCTCTTCACCGACGATGACGCCATCGGATGTATAACGAACCACCGAGGACAGCAGGTGCCGCCCGTTGTCGTCAGGCAGGGTCTCCGCCTTACCACTGCGCGCACTGGCAACCAGTGAGTTGGTGGTTCCCAGATCGATCCCCACCGCCAGACGATGCTGGTGCGGCGCCGCAGACTGTCCGGGCTCTGAAAGCTGTAGCAGGGCCATGGTTGAGTGATCCTTTAAAGCGCCTCGTCCAATTCGGCCTCGAGAGACTCGGCTTGGTAACGAAGCTTCTGCAAAAACTGCATCTTGCGCAGGATTTCCCGCGCCGCCTCCAGTTGTTCCGGGGTTGCGGCTTCGAACTGAACCGCCATCTGCCCCACCAGGCTGGTGATACGGCGATTGATATCAGTCATCAGTGTGGAAATGAAGCCGCAGGGATCCGGCTGGTTATGCGCCCCGGCCAGTTTTTCCCGCAGTTCCAGCTGTTCCATCAGGAAAGCCGCGTCCTGAGTGGTCTCTTTCTGCAGATCCATGTCGATGCCTTTGAGCGACAACAGGTAGCGTGCCCGACGGATGGGATCCCTCAGGGTCTCATAGGCCTCGTTGATCTGTATCGACCCCTGCATCGAGAGTCGTCGCTCCTGCTCGGACCCTTTGGCATAACGATCCGGGTGCATCACCCGCTGCAGATCCAGGTAACGTTCAGCCAACTGGTCCGCATCGATCACATAGGAGATCGGCAGCCCAAACAACTCGAAATAGTTTTTGGAAAAATCCAGCATGCCTATTTCTTGTTGGAGTTCAGCGGAGTGAGAAAAAGGGGCGGGAGAGAGATGGACGACGGCGCCTGCGTTCAGACATTGAAGCTCTCACCGCATCCACAGGCATCCTTTACGTTGGGGTTGTTGAACTTGAAACCTTCGTTCAGCCCTTCCTTGGTGTAGTCAAGCTCCGTACCATCGAGATAGAGCAGGCTCTTGGGGTCCACCAGCACCTTCACCCCATGGTCTTCGAACACCTGGTCATCCTCTTTCTGCTGGTCCGCAAACTCCAGAACATAGGCCATACCGGAACAGCCGGAGGTGCGCACCGCCAGGCGGATACCGACCCCTCTGCCCCGGTTCTCGAGGAAATTCCTCACGTGATTTGCCGCCGCCTCCGTCAATGTGATTGCCATTATCCCAATTCCTTAACGGTCAGAGCGTGACGAGCCGGGACTCACCCCGTCTGTCACGAGAAACCCCGTGCCTGTTCACTCTTTGTCCTGGTTCTGCTTGGCAGCGTAATCATCGACTGCCGCCTTGATCGCATCTTCCGCCAGCACCGAGCAGTGAACCTTGACCGGGGGCAGCGCCAACTCTTCGGCGATCTCCGTGTTCTTGATCTGCTGTGCCTCTTCGAGAGTCTTCCCTTTCACCCACTCGGTCAACAGGCTGCTGGAAGCGATCGCCGAGCCACAACCATAGGTCTTGAATTTGGCATCCTCGATCACACCCTCGTCGTTCACCTGAATCTGCAGGCGCATCACGTCACCACAGGCCGGCGCACCCACCATTCCGGTGCCGACATTGCTCTCTTTGGTATCCAGCGTCCCGACATTGCGGGGGTTTTCATAATGATCCAGGACCTTGTCGCTATATGCCATGTTCTGATCTCCAAAATTCAGCGATCACCGGTTACCCGGTTTGGATCGATAGTTGCTGACAGGTGCCGGGTTCTGCAAGGCTTTTCCAGGTGCCTGGAACCCAACCTCGGACAGGCTTCTAGTACAGAAAATACTAAGTACGAGGTATCAGGGTGTCGGATTACGGCGCGCTCATAAGTATGTGATAACCTGAAATATCAGTGAGATGCGCACCTAATCCAACCTACATTCTGTTCGTAGGGACTTAGCATTTGAGGTACTAGTGCGCTGCCCACTGTACACTCTTCAGATCGACACCCTCTTTGAACATATCCCAGAGCGGCGAGAGCTCCCGCAGCCGCGTCACCTGGGTACGTACCAGCTCGCTCACGTAGTCCACCTCTTCCTCGGTGGTGAAACGACCGATGGTAAAACGAATCGAGCTGTGCGCCAGTTCGTCCTCGCGCCCCAGGGCGCGCAGCACGTAACTGGGCTCCAGGCTGGCAGAGGTACAGGCCGATCCGGACGATACCGCGATATCCTTCAATGCCATGATCAGGGACTCACCCTCGACGAAGGCAAAGCTCACGTTCAGGTTCCCGGCCACCCGCTGGTCCAGATCGCCGTTCAGATACACCTCTTCCATACTCTTCAAGCCATCCCAGAGGCGGTTTCTGAGGGAACGGATACGGTCATTCTCCTGCGGCATCTCCTCCCCGGCGATACGAAAGGCCTCACCCATACCCACGATCTGATGGGTGGGCAGCGTGCCGGAGCGCATGCCACGCTCGTGACCGCCTCCGTGCATCTGCGCCTCCAGCCGCACGCGGGGTTTACGCCGCACGTAGAGGGCACCGATGCCCTTGGGCGCATAGATCTTGTGGCCCGACATGGAGAGTAGATCAACCTTCATGACCCCCATATCCAGTGGCACCTTGCCGGCGCTCTGGGCCGCATCCACATGGAACAGGATCTTACGCCCCCGGGTCAGCTCCCCGATAGCCGGGATATCCTGGATCACACCGATCTCGTTGTTGACGTGCATGATAGAGACCAGGATGGTATCGTCACGCAGGGCCACTTCCAGTTTTTTCAGGTCGATCAGACCGTTCGGTTCGGGGTCGAGATAGGTCACCTCGAACCCCTCCCGCTCCAACTGTCTGCAGGTATCCAGCACCGCCTTGTGCTCGGTCTTACAGGTAACGATATGCCTACCCCGCTTCTGGTAGAAGTGGGCCGCACCCTTGATCGCAAGATTGTCCGACTCGGTGGCACCGGAGGTCCACACGATCTCCTTGGGGTCTGCATTGATCAGGGCGGCCACATCACGACGCGCCTGCTCCACGGCATCATCTGCGGCCCACCCAAACTGATGGGAGCGCGACGCGGGATTCCCGAATACACCGTCCGGCGCCAGGTAACCACACATCTTCTCGGCAACCCGGGGATCAACCGGCGCCGTAGCCGAGTAATCCATGTAAATTGGTAATTTCATCTATCGCTCCGGAGATATGGTCTATTTCTTGTTCCTGAGTCTCATACGTTCTGGGTCTGGGTCGAACCGATTGCACCCAGATCCACGGTGACTTCCCGCCCGTTCTGCCGTGCAGCCACCCTCTGGGCACCCCGCTGGGTCATCAGATCATGGAGGCTGATCTGATTGAGGTAGTCATAGATGCGATCACTCAGATCGTGCCAGAGATCGTGGGTGAGGCAGCGCTCGTTGTCCTGGCAGTTGTGCGCTCCACCACAACGCGTGGTATCCACCGTTTCATCTACGGCGGATATGACAGCAGCAACGTACAGTGAATCTGCACTCCGAGCCAGTACATAGCCCCCACCCGGACCCCGCACACTGTTGACCAGCCCCTTCTTCCTCAGCCGGGAAAAGAGTTGCTCGAGGTAGGAGAGGGATATGCTCTGCCGCTCGGCAATCTCTGCCAGAGTGATCGGCCCCTTTCCTTCGTGGAAAGCCAGATCGAGCATGGCAGTAACGGCATACCGCCCTTTGGTTGTCAATCTCACGCTCGCTACTCCTGCAAAGTCTTCCTTTATCCGAATCTATAATAACCGATTAAATTAGTCAAGTATCATTCCCGCTTTCCCTCGGTCGGCTCACCCTTTTCACCCACCTGGGCCTGGGTTCTGAGCAACTCCTCTGCGGTGGAGGCGATCTCACAGCTCTCCATCATCGGAATCTCGAGGTCCGGATGTTCCCCTCTCACCTTTTTCAACACCTCACACATGATCTTCATCCGCTCATCGAGCAGATGCATGTGATCCAACATACAGTTGATAGCGTGGGCCACCGGATCCGGGGCGTCACGGGTAGCGCCATAGGCGTCGAACCCCATCTTCTTCGCCATCCTGTGACGGTGTGAGTCATCCATCTCCCTGAGAGGCCCTGCCAGTCGTCCGGGAACGCCCACGACTGTCGCCTCTGCCGGCACCGGTTTGACCACCACCGCATTGGAGCCGATACGGGCACCCCGACCGATCTCTATCGGCCCCAGCACCTTGGCGCCTGCCCCCACGACCACATCGTCCCCCAGCATCGGGTGCCGTTGCCCCTTCTTCCAGCTGGTCCCACCCAGCGTCACCCCGTGATACAGGGTGCAATCGTCACCGATCACTGCGGTCTCACCGATCACCACCCCCATCCCGTGATCAATGAAAAAACGGCGACCGATACAGGCCCCCGGGTGAATCTCTATCCCTGTCAGCCAGCGCCCAAAGGCGGACAAAAAGCGCGCCAGCCAGCGCAGCCCGACTCCCCAGAGCCAGTGGTTCAGGCGATGCAACATCACCGCATGCACCCCCGGGTAGGTGGTAAACACCTCGAAAGCGTTGCGTGCGGCCGGGTCTCGTTCGAAGACGCAGCCAATATCTTCTTTCAGGCGCGAAAACATGGAGAAACTTCCCATCCACAAAAGCACACTATTCTACTCGATTATTCGCTGTATTAGCCACTACTACTTCAGAGCGGCGGTGATAGGTTGAGGAGGCAGAAGGCAGAGCGCAGCAAATTCCGAAAGGTTCCCCGTTTTGTAACTATTCAGCACACCTTAGAATCCTGTATTCTGCCTTCTGATCCCTAACGCCGCATGGACTTGCGCCCTTGGGCGGCACTGAGCAAGCCGCGCAGGATGTTCAACTCATCCACCTCCGGCCTGGCGCGGAGGAACAGCCGCCGCAGCCGGCGTTGCAGCTTGGTGGACTGATTGGGGTTGGCGAACCCGATCTCTTCCATGGTCTGGGCAAGATGCTGAAAGAAACCCTCCATCATATCGGCGGTGGCCAATTCCCGTTCGGGCGATCCACCGCTCGTCTGCCCCTCCAGAAAACCCTGGTAGAGCTCATAGCAGAGTATCTGCACCGCCTGAGAGAGATTGAGCGAGGCGTATTCGGGGTTAGAAGGGATATGCACCAGGTGATGGCATCGATCCAACTCTGCATTGCTCAGGCCGGAACTCTCCCGGCCGAAGATCAGCGCCACCTCCCCGGCCGCTGCCTCCCCCAGTGCCTTTGCCGCACACGCCCTGGGCGTCAGTTGTGACCACTCCATGCTGCGCAGACGGGCGCTTGCACCAACCACCAGACGGCATCTCTGAAGCGCCTCATCGAGGGTCTCGCAAACCCGGGCGACCGTCAGCAGGTCATCGGCCCCTGACGCGCGGGCCGTCGCCTCTGCGCTTGGGAAATATTTGGGCCGGACCAGATACAAATGCGCCAGCGACATGTTCTTCATCGCCCGGGCAGCTGCGCCGATATTGCCGGGATGGGTGGTTCCTATGAGCACGATTCTGATATTTTTCAACATGGGTGTAATTCTGAGATCTCGATTGAGAATTATCAATGAGGAAACCCGCCCGCTGTGTTTTAATATTTTTCGAGTTCAGAAAGGCACCCGACTCTCAAGTCATTAAAGGGCCCTTGAAAAAGTGAACTTTGGTTCCATATATCAGATTATTCTAATATTGGAATATGCTGTTCTAGATATATATAGGAGAAGTACACATGTTTATGCTTTGGACGATTCCCGCTTTTCTCGCCGTATGGTCCGTTGTTGGTGTCGACCTGTACAATCAGGGTGCCTTTGAAGAGCAGAAGGCAGACGAGGTCAGCCAGGTGATCAAAGTGGATCAGATGCCGCAGCTGGCTGAGCTCCGTTTGTTTGAAGTCGACAGATAGCCCCAGCGGCAAACCCAGACGCAAGAAACCCCGCTTCAAGCGGGGTTTCTTGCGTCTGGGGATGCAAATCCTGGAGGTACAACCGCCCACGTGGCGGTATAATGGGTTCGACTTGGGCTCGGAGCCTGTCGGACTTAGGATATCGTAGCGAGGGGAAGCCATTTTGAGTCAGATTTTTCGATCAATTGAGGCGAATAGTGATTCATATTTAACGAAATTGATCGGAAAATCTGACCAAAAGAGCTTTTCCGCACGCCTACATGGATGTAGGTAGTTAGAGCAATGCAGGAGCAATTGCCGAGTAGATTCATCCTAAGTCCGATAGGCTCCTAAATCCGGCACTTTTGCTGTCGATCTGCCAGGACAATCCTGTTTCTAACCTAATCTAAGGTCCCCTTCCATGCACCCGATGATCAACATTGCGGTTCGCGCCGCCCGTGCCGCAGGCAGCATACTGCTGCGCTACAGCGACCGTATCGACTCCCTGAACATCACCACTAAACATCGCAACGATTTCGTCACAGAGGTCGACCGGGCAGCGGAGCAGGCCATTATCCAGGTGCTGCAGAATGCCTACCCTGACCACGCGATTCTCTGTGAAGAGAGCGGCCTGCACAAAGGCAACGACTTCCAGTGGGTCATCGATCCGCTGGATGGCACCACCAACTATCTGCACGGCTTCCCCCAGTTTTCCGTCTCCATCGCCCTGAAGCACAAGGGGGTACTGGAGCATGGGGTGGTCTACGACCCGCTGCGGGAAGAGATGTTCACCGCCAGCCGGGGGGCAGGCGCCCTGCTGAACGACCGCCGCCTGCGGGTCTCCGTGCGCAAGAGACTGGAGGGCGCACTGCTGGGCACCGGCATTCCCTACCGTGACCAGTCCCAACTGGATGCCTATCTGGGCATGCTCAGGGATTTGATCAAGGATGCTGCCGGGGTCCGCCGGCCCGGGTCTGCCGCACTGGATTTCGCCTATGTGGCAGCGGGGCGGCTCGACGGCTTCTGGGAGATCGGCCTCTCCGAGTGGGACCTGGCGGCCGGTGCATTGCTGGTAAAGGAGGCGGGGGGTGTCGTTTCCGACATCAGCGGCGGGGATCGCTATCTGGAGACGGGAAACGTCATTGCCGGCAGCCTGAAACTGCATGCCGAAATGGTAAAAATCATCCGCCCCCACCTCACCGACCATCTGCGAGCCTGATTACACTTCCCGTCCCAGCAGCTCAAGTTTTCCCGCCCTTTCCCGCTAATTGGTGTGAGTCAGGGCGCTTTACGGCCCTGGCACCGAGACTGGAAAACAGGAACGGATATCGAATGTCGGAACAGAAGAAAAAACCCATCCGGGTCAGTGACCGCGCGCTGGAAATGGTAATGCGCGATGTACTCGATGGTATGATCGAACTCTCTCTGGAGGCCGCGTTCGCAGACAACGGTTCGGAGTTCGAGATCATCGACGTGGCAACCGGGCACAGAGAGATCATGGCCGGAACCAAAACGGCTGCCGACAGGATGGAGTCAGCGGATATCCTGCCGTTTCCACTACCGCGCAGGGCAGTCGGTTAAGGCTGCGCGCCGTCTCCCTCCACCACCCCTTCCTTCTTTACCGGCATCATGTCTGCCTTGCTGATACCCAACATGAGCACCGCCGTACTGGCGACATAGATAGAGGAATAGGTTCCGATCACGACACCGATGATCAGGGCAAAGGCGAAACCGTGGATGATCTCACCACCAAACACGAACAGGGCTATCAGCACCAGCAATGTGGTGAACGAAGTGATCAGGGTACGGTAGAGGGTCTGGTTCAGTGAAGTGTTGAGGATCTCTACCGGTGTACCCTTACGCATCTTACGGAAGTTCTCCCGAATCCGGTCGAACACCACGATAGTGTCATTGAGAGAGTACCCGATCACCGCCAGTACCGCCGCCAGCACCGACAGATCGAACGGGATCTGGAACAGGGCAAAGATACCGATCGTTATCAGGACATCGTGCACCAGGGCGATCACCGAGCTCACAGCGAAACGGTACTCGAACCGGAGCGCAACATAGATCAGGATACCGATCAGGGCGTAGAGCATGGCCAGCCCGCCATCCTCGGTAAGCTCATCGCCCACTTGAGGTCCGACGAACTCAACCCGGCGCAGGTCCGCCTTCCCGTCTGCCGCCTTGTTGATGGCTGCGAATGCCTGGGTGCTCAACTCCGCGCTGTCGGCATCCCCCCGGGGGGCCAGCCGCACCAGGACGTCCCGCGGGGTTCCAAAATGTTGCACCGTCACATCGTCGAAATCGGCATCGGTCAGTGCCTTCCTCACCTCCGCGAGTTCCACCGGCTGCTGATAACCCACCTCCACCAATGTGCCCCCGGTAAAGTCGATGCCCAGGTTCAGGCCCCGCAGGATGATCGCGAAAACTGCAACCAGTACCGCCGCGATGGACAAATACATGGCCAGCTTCCGCTTACCCATGAAATCGATGTTCAGTTTGAAATTAAAGATCCGCATATCCGTTCTTTTTCTGCCCTTGATAGAAGTCTTTCACCCGGCGATCAGATAGAGATCTGCTTGACGCGCCGGCCACCGTAGATCAGGTTAATCACCGCCCGGGTACCCAGAATCGCGGTAAACATGGAAGTGAGAATACCGATACCCAGAGTCACGGCGAAGCCCTTGATCGGGCCGGTGCCAAAAACGAACAACACAAAAGCGGCAATCAGGGTGGTGACATTGGCATCCACGATGGTGGAAAAGGCCTTTTCATAACCCGCATAGATGCTGGCCTGGGGCGAACTGCCCACCCTGATCTCCTCCCGGATACGCTCAAAGATCAGCACATTGGCGTCCACCGCCATACCCACCGTCAGCACGATACCGGCGATACCGGGAAGCGTCAGGGTCGCCTGCAGCATGGAGAGCACCGCCACGATCAATACCAGATTCAGCAGTAGCGCCATATCTGCCACCAGACCGAATATCCGGTAATAGACCGCCATGAAGATCACCACCAGGAACATGCCGATCACCACCGATTCAAACCCCTGATCGATATTGTCCTGCCCCAGGCTCGGGCCGATGGTGCGTTCTTCCACGATATCGATGGGTGCGGCCAGGGCACCTGCACGTAACAGCAGCGCCAGGTCACGCGCTTCATTCGAGCTGTCCAGACCGGTGGTCTGGAAACGGCGGCCAAAGGGCTCCAGGATGTTGGCGACGCTGATCACCTCTTCCACTGGCACCTTGCGAGTCACCTTTTTGTCATCGACGATGCGGGTCTCGTTGCGGATTTCTATGAAAACCACCGCCATCGGCTTGCCCACATTTTCGGTGGTGACGTTGCGCATCCGCCGCGCCCCCGGCCCGTCCAGGCTGACAAAAACAGCCGGCTGCCCTGAACGCTGGTCGAAACCGGAACTGGCGTCGGTGATCTGATTACCGGTGACGATCACCCGCTTCTTCAGCAGAATCGGCCGGCCGTCCCGGGTCTTATACAGCTTCGTTCCCACCGGTACCTTGCCGGCCACGGCGTCCTCGACACTGTGCTCCGTATCCTGCAGGCGATACTCCAGAGTTGCGGTGGCCCCCAGCAGCTCTTTCAACTTTGCCGGGTCCTGGGCTCCGGGGAGCTGAACCACGATGCGGCGCTCCCCCTGCTGCACAATGATGGGTTCCGACACGCCCAGGGCATTGACTCGGTTGCGCAGGGTGGTGATGTTCTGATCCAGGGCAAATTTACGCACGGTCTGCTGTTCCGAAGGGCTCATCAGTGCCTTGACCAGGAAGCTCTGCCCGTCATCCACCGAATCCAGCTTCAGACTGCGGAACTCGTCTCCGATCACTTCGAACGCCTGGTCCCGGAGCGCTGCATCCTTGAACCGGACAATGACCGAGTTGCCCTCGAGAGAGACTGTGGTATAACGCAGCTTCTGCTTGCGCAGCAGGCTGCGGATATCGCTGGAATAGCGCTCTATCGACTGCCGGATCGCAGCGTCCATGTCCACGTCGATCAGCACGTGGATGCCGCCGCGCAGATCCAGCCCGAGGTACATCGGTTCCGCTCCGACAGCACGCAGCCAGCCCGGCACATCCGTAGAGAGGGTCAGAGCCACGGTGTAGCCGCTACCCAGCACCGGCTCCACGACTTCCTTGGCCTTCAGCTGGGTCTCGGTATCGGGAAACCGCAACAGCAGTTTGTTGACGCCCAGCTCCATCGACTTGATCTCGACATTGGCCGCCTCGAGCGCCGCTCTCACCCGATCTGCCGTTGCCTCATCGACCTGGGCACGCCGGATGCCCGAGATCTCCATCGCCGGATCCTGGGAAAAAATGTTCGGTAACGCATACAGCAGGCCAAGCAGCACGACCACTACGATCAGCAGGTTCTTCCAAAGGGGATATCGATTCATCTCGTTGCTTCTGGCATGGCAGGGCGCACCAGCTCCCTGGAGGTTCAGTTGTCATGAAACAGCGTTCGAGCGCGGGGCAGACAAGGCTGCCGTCTGCCCCGAAAACCCGGTCACAGCTCTTTGAGGGTACCCTTGGGCATCACCGCCGCCACCGACTGACGGCGAATCTTGACCTCCACGCCGTCGGCAATCTCGAGCGTGGCGAAAGTGTCACCCAGGTCGGTCACCTTGCCCATAATCCCGCCATCGGTCTGAATCTCATCCCCCTTGGCAAGGGATCGGATCAGCGCCTTATGCTCCTTCTGGCGCTTCATCTGGGGACGGATCATCAGAAAGTAGAGAATGACAATCAGACCAATGGGCAGAATCAGCCCCTCGAGGCCTGGCCCCGCGCCTTCGCCCGCCGCCTGGGCCATGGCATCCGAAATAAAGAAACTCATACTTTTTCACCTGGGGTTAAACGGTTACGGTTCCAGCCGACCATGACCCGAAGGCCTGCCCGGCGTCCCAAACCGTGCATTATTACACACTCCGGCCCTGTTTTGTCGAACATCGAGTGATTCGCGGTTGAAATATCTGCAGAAGCTATCCGGGGTTCATCGGCGCTTTCCACCTCACCCGCCCCGCAACGCATAGAACTCCTGCCTGAACGCCTCGAACCGGCGCGCCTCGATCGCCCCTCGGATATCCCGCATCAACGTCTGGTAGTAATAGAGGTTGTGTATGGTATTCAGGCGGGCACCCAGGATTTCATTGCAGCGGTTGAGGTGGCGCAGGTAGGAGCGGCTGTAGTTACGGCAGGTGTAGCAGTCGCACAGGAGGTCCAGCGACCCCGTGTCCCTGGCGTGTACCGCATTGCGGATACGCACCGTGCCCGTGTGTGTGAACAGGTGCCCGTTGCGCGCGTTGCGGGTCGGCATCACACAATCGAACATATCGATGCCCCGCCCCACCGCCTTCACGATATCCTCCGGCGTGCCCACCCCCATCAGATAGCGGGGGGCATCCGGCGGCAGCCGGGTGGAGAGAAAGTCGAGAACACGCCAGCGATCCTCCGGCGGCTCCCCTACCGACAGCCCACCCACGGCATAACCGTCGAACCCGATCTCCATCAACCCGTCGATTGAACGCGCCCTCAGACTCTCGAAGACACCCCCCTGAACGATCGCGAACAGGGCCGAAGGGTTGCCGCCGTGGGCCTCCCGGCTGCGGGCCGCCCAGCGCAGGGAAAGCTCCATGGAGTTGTGCGCTTCCGCCTCCGTCGCCGGATAGGGGGTGCACTCATCAAAGATCATCACCACATCCGAACCGAGCCGGCGCTGCACTGCCATCGACTCCTCCGGGCCCATGAAAACAGGGCTGCCATCCACCGGCGACCGGAAATGGACCCCCTGCTCCGTAATCTTGCGCATGGCCCCCAGGCTGAACACCTGGAAGCCACCGGAATCGGTCAGGATCGGCCGCTCCCAGTGCATGAAGTCGTGCAGATCGCCATGCAGCCCGATCACCTCGGTTCCGGGGCGCAGCATCAGATGGAAGGTGTTGCCAAGCACGATCTCGACCCCCAGCTCCAGCAACTCCTCCGGGGTCATGGCCTTGACCGTGCCATAGGTTCCAACCGGCATGAAGGCGGGGGTCTCGACGGCGCCCCGCTGAAAAGTCAGACGCCCGCGCCGCGCTGCACCAGCGGTTGCTATCCGGCTGAATCTCATTTCCAGGCCATTCTCCGACTGATCCGTGCAAAAAGGGTTGACATAATGAACGTTATATTAGAAAATTGCCATGTACTGATTTGATCAGTACATACTCCTCCATCCTCCTTTGGTGGATTTATGCGCGGCAATCCTCTTGCCGCGCTTTTTTTTGCCCGTTCACTTGTCCGCAGTACCAAGAGCCACGAACATCGCATCCCCGTAGCTGAAAAAACGGTAGCCCTCGGCCACCGCATGGCGATAGGCCGCCATCACCTGGCCATAACCGGCGAAGGCGGCCACCAGCATCAGCAGGGTGGACTCGGGCAGGTGGAAATTGGTGATCAACCGGTCCACGCACCGGAACCGGTAGCCGGGCCGTATGAACAGCCGGGTGTCCCCCCGAAACGGCCGGATCTCCCCACCTGCCGCCGCGGACTCCAGACTGCGGACACTGGTGGTCCCCACGGCCACCACTCGAGCGCCCCGCGCCCTGGCCTGCCGCACCTTTTCGCAGGCGGCTTCCCTAACCTCGACATACTCCGAGTGCATCTGGTGCTCCTCGAGCCGATCCACACGCACCGGCTGAAAAGTGCCTGCCCCGACGTGGAGAGTTACACGGGCGCTCTCTACGCCTCGCTCCGCCAGCAGATCCAGCATTGCCCGATCGAAGTGCAGCCCCGCCGTAGGCGCCGCCACCGCACCCGGGCGATCAGCGTAGACGGTCTGGTAGCGGGCCAGATCCTGCGCCTCATCGGCACGCGTTATATAGGGGGGGAGTGGAATGTGGCCGACCGCCTGCATCAATACCCTCAGTTCGATCTCCGGCGACAGCAGCTCAAACAGCGCCCCCTGACGCCCGGCCACTTCCAGCACACCTGACCCATCCAGGATGATCCGGCTGCCTGGCCTGGGTGGCTTGGATGCCCGGATATGGGCTAGTCCTTTCCGGGGTTCCAGCACACGCTCGATCAGCACCTCGACCCTCCCCCCGGTCTCTTTATGTCCATAGAGACGTGCCGGCATCACCCGGGTATCGTTGAACACCAGCAGGTCACCAGGATCGAGCAGGTCCGGAAGGTCCCTGAACTGCCGGTCGGTAACGGCTCCACTGGCGCCATCCAGGCAGAGCAGACGGCTGTGCGTGCGCTGTTCGAGGGGATATTGAGCGATGAGCTCTTCCGGGAGGTGGTAGTGAAAGTCTGACCGCTGCATGGGGGCGGGATGTTACCACAAACAGGCGTTTGCGCCGGCAGGGGAAATGGCTATACTGGTGCCCCCCCTGCTATACCCCTGCCGGAGTGGCGAAATTGGTAAACGCAGTGGATTCAAAATCCACCGAGGGCAACCTCCTGCCGGTTCGAGTCCGGCCTCCGGTACCAGCATTCCAAGCTACTGAACTTTACAAGGATGGCATCCTGGAGAAACGGGAGCGTACTTCCATCCATCATGCAATGGGCCCCATAAAGGAGCCCACTGTGAACACCTTCCCTCCCCCGTTTCCGGGGCAGGGAGATTCAGGCCAGAGCGATCTTACTTGGCCGGTGCGGCAGGCGCGGCAGGAGCGACCGGAGCGCCATAAGGGGCACCGTAAGGAGCGCCATAGCCGCCGCCATAGGGATAGCCGCCGTAACCGCCACCATAGGGATAGCCGCCGTAGCCGCCACCATAGTAAGGAGAGCCATAACCATAACCACGGCCATAGCCATAGCCACGACCACGGCCATAGCCGGAGCCGGAACCACGAGCGCTCATGTTGAAGTCCATGACGCCGTCACCCCAGCCATCACCAAACATGTCGTCACCCCAGCCACCACCACCGGGGCCACCACCCCACCATGCGGAAGCGGAAGCGGAAGCAGTGATCAGCGCAGCGGCTGCAGCGATCTTAACGATGTTTTTCATAATTAATCTCCAAAATACATTTTAGTGAAATCGAATACTTCGTTTATGTAGAAAGACCTTACTGCTTTACTGCTGTGTCTTCCTGGAACAGAATA
>JAUXBK010000004.1 GCA_030619405.1 Sedimenticola sp.
CCGCTCCTCCGGCTCCTCTGTTGCCGGGATCGCCATTACCGGCATCACGACGAATGCCCAGACAAACAGTGGCAGCCACCACCTGATCGGAGTCACCCTATTATTCATAGATAATCCTTCAGACCCTCTCTCGACCAGATACACCTTGCAGGGTAAGCACCCAGTTAACCCCGTTGAGTGGCCCTGTTTACCCCTGCTGGGGGCCGCCGTGAACCCATCCATGGTCGCTCCCGGCATCCTGCCTCCCGCGACACTGGTACTTCCATGTACGGCGGGGGCTTGGCTTCGGCATCCATGCCTCAGACACCCCCTTCAGGTGTAAACAGGGCCACTCTAACCATTGAGGTATGGGTTTAACTTGGCGCTTACCTTGTAGGGGTGAATTTATTCGCCCGGAACCCAGAGAACCGGGCGAATAAATTCGCCCCTACATTCGAAATAACGGGGGACTGAATGGTTAGTTTCAGCGTTCGTTTCGCACCCGTTCACCAGATCAAAAGGCATTTGTTGATTACAGACACACACCCTTATTTCAGATGCTCCTCGGCCATTTTTCTCGCGGTTGCAAAATCAATCTTACCGCTTCCCAGCAGTGGTAGTTTGTCGATATGGATCACGCTGCCCGGTACCATCAGGGCAGGCACACCCTGAGATTTGGCGAAACTGCCCAGTTCCTCTCTGGAGGCCTTGGCGTTTTCCGTCAACAGCACCAGCCGCTCACCCTTCTTCTTGTCCGGCAGGGTAACCACCACGTGGCCAAACCCTGACCACACCTTCGCCGCCAGCGCCTCCACCTGCCCCAGCGAGATCATCTCGCCGGCGATCTTGGCAAAGCGCTTGACCCGGCCGCGGATGAAAAGGAAACCATCCCCATCGATCTCCACCACATCACCGGTGTCGTACCACCCCTCTTCCGGTGGTTGCAGCCTTCCGGGGCTATCCGCCTTCAGATAACCGCGCATGATATTCGGCCCGGAGACCCAGAGTTTTCCACCCTCATCGATACCGGGCAATTGCTCCAGCCGGTGCTCGATCCCCGGCATCAGCCGTCCCACCGATCCCCGCCGATTCTGCATCGGGGTGTTCATGCTCAGTAACGGCGAGGTCTCGGTGGCGCCATAACCCTCGAAGATGCGCACCCCGAAACGATCGGCCCAGGTCTGCCGGGTCTCATCCTTCAGCTTCTCGGCGCCGGCAAAGACGTAGCGGATGCTGTAGAAGTCATAAGGGTTGGCGAACCGGGCATAGCCGGCGAGAAAGGTCTCGGTGCCGAACATGATGGTGGCGTTGCTGTCATAGACCAACTCCGGCACGATCCGGTAGTGCAGGGGCGACGGGTATAGAAACACCTTTACCCCGGACAGCAGTGGCAGCATGGTGCCGCAGGTCAACCCGAAGGAATGGAACATGGGCAAGGCGTTGAACACGATGTCGCTCGGGCCGAAGTCGATACAGGAGCTTGCCTGAAAACGGTTCGCCTGTATATTCGTGTGGCTCAGCACCACCCCCTTAGGGGTCCCTTCGGTACCGGAGGTGAACAGCACCACCGCAGAAGAGTCCGGAGAGCGTTTACCACCGGTAAGGCGGTAGCTGATATTGGGAAAGCGACTGGCGAGCAGACCGGTGAACTTGGACCAGCCCGATATCCGGTCGCGCAGATCCTCCAGGTAGATCAGCCGGATCCCGGCCTTTTCCAGCGCTGCCACCATCGCCTCCAGACGTCCCATCTCTACGAAACGACGGGAGCAGTAAACGGTCTTTATCTCCGCCGCGTTGCAACCGCTGACGACGTTGCTGATACCGGTGGAGAAATTCAGCATTGCCGGCACCCGCCCATAGGCCTGCAGGGCAAAGAAAGTGATGGCGGTCGCGTTGGTGCTGGGCAACAGCACGCCAGCGTGCTCTTCCGCCCGGGTATCTTTCGCCAGTTCTCTGCCAAGCACGAAGCAGGCGATAAGCATCTTTCCGTAGCTCAGGGGCTTTCGCTCCACGTCCTCCAGCACCTGATGGTGCCTGCCATGGGTCTTCCCGGCGTCGATCAGGGAGTGGAACAGGGTCTGCCGGTAGGGGCTGCTCTGAAACACCATATCCGTCATCAGGTCATTCAGTTTCTGACCGGCAAACTGGCGACGGGTGCGCCCCTTCAGTTCCTCGGGCACCTCAAATGCTCGGGGGGGCATGAAGGTAAGGCGGATCTTTGGAAACAGCCGGGTGCGCACCTTCCCCTTGAGGTGGGAGAAAGGTGAATACTGGGCCCCGTCGATGCGTACCGGCAGGATGGTCGCCTCCGCCTTGTCGGCGATCAGACCAGCCCCCTCGTACACCTTCATCAGGGATCCGGTCATGGTGATGCGCCCTTCGGGAAACAGCACCACCCTGTCCTTATCCTGGATGGCGTGAATCAGTGCCCGAGTGGAAAAGGGGTTGGCCGGGTCCAGCGGAAAGGTATGGGCCATGGAGAGAAAGAACCGCACGAGCCGGTTGCGGGCCACATAGGTGTTGATGGCAAAGGTGAGATCGTCCGGGATATAGGCGGCGATCAGGATCGGGTCCAGGTAGGACTGGTGGTTGGACACGATCAGCACCTTGTCACCCGCCTCCCGGTAGTGCTTGAGCCCCTCCACCTCCACCCGATAGAAGATCTCCAACAGCCAGGAGACGAAGGCCCGGGCCAGCGCCCCCGGCAACAGCCGGGTGATATAGAAGGCCACCCCCGCATTGACGATGGCCAGGGTCAGGAACACCTCCGGCACACTGAAACCGGTGGCCAGCATCGCCGCGGTCCCTACGGCAGAGATCACCATGAACAGGGAGTTCAGGACGTTGACCGCCGCGATGTTCCGTGAGCGGTGCTCGTCGTCGCTTCGCTCCTGCACGATGGCGTTCAGGGGCACCACGTAGATACCACCGGCGATCGCCAGCAGCAGGATATCCCCGAGGATGCGCCAGCCAGTGAAACTCTCCAGGAACTGGCTGATCCCGATCAGCTCTCCACCACTCAGCGGCACGGCGTGGCGGCTGGCGAAGTAGAGATCCACCGCGAACACGGTAATGCCCAGGGCGCCAAAGGGGACATAGGTGGCGTTCACCGCCCCCTTGAGCATACGGTTACAGAGCAAGGATCCGATACCGATACCGACGGAGAAGACGATCAGCAGCAGCGTAACCACATTCTGATTGCCCCCCAGCACGTCCTTGCCGAAGGTGGGCACCTGGGCGAGGAAGGTGGCACCCACCAGCCAGAACCAGGAGATGGCGAGGATCGCCAGAAAGATATCCCGGTAGCCAGCGGTATAGCGGATGATCTTCCAGGTCTCGGTGAAGAAGTTGAGATTCACCTTGAGGTCCGGCATGGCCGCCCCGGTCGGGGGGATGGAGAGGCTGGCGACCCAGCCGGCCAGCGCCACCACAAGGATGCAGATGGAGATGACCATCACCCCGTTCTGTTGCAGGATGAAGATACCCCCCACCACTGTCCCAAACAGGATCGCCAGGAAGGTGGCCCCCTCGATCAGGGCGTTGCCACCGATCAGTTCATCCTTGTGCAGGTGATCCGGCAGAATGGCATACTTGAGCGGGCCGAAAAAGGTGGACTGGGTGCCCATCAGGAACAGCATAACCATCAGAAACGTGGCATTATCCAGGTAGAAGCCGACCGCAGCTCCCACCATCAGGATAATTTCCGTCACCTTCACAATGCGGATCAGGTGCGCCTTGTCATACTTGTCGGAGAGTTGGCCCGCCGTAGCCGAAAACAGAAAGAAGGGGAGGATGAAGATCCCCGCCGCCGCCGTCACCATCAACTGGCTGTCCATCCCCGCCTTGCTGGCGAGGCTGTAGGTGATCAGGATCACCAGGGCATTCTTGAACACATTGTCGTTGAAAGCCCCCAGGGTCTGGGTGAGGAAGAGGGGCAAAAACCGGCGGGTGCCGAGAAGTTCGAACTGACTGTGGGCCATGTTTGTCTCCGTTATTTTTTATTAATTCAGGGGTGATCAACCACAACAGCTGCCATCCTCACCGGCCTTACCCCGAACCAGGTAGCGCCGAAACGGCTTGACCGCAGCGATCAGAAGGACGACCAGGCTGAACAGCTGGAACATGAACGAGATCTCCTGCTCCCCCTTCCCGGGCCGGGCCATACCTGCCAGGACATCCCAGCCCCAATGACCAGCCGCGGCGTCCAGACCCAGGCCGGCCAGCAGACTGACACCCCCGACGCCGGTCAGATAGGCGATCAAGGCCCGGCTGCCCAGCTCCCTGCGTACCAGGATGATACCCGCCAGGTTGCTGGCGGGGCCGGCCAGGAGAAACACCAGCACGGTACCGGGTGAGACACCGGCGTAGAGCATGGCCAGGGCCAACGGGGTGCTGGCTGTGGCGCAGACGTACATGGGCACGGAGATGAGCATGATCAACAGCATGGCAGGCAGCCCACTGCCCCACTGTGCAAGCAGTGCCGGGGGGGCCAGCGTAAGCACCAGGCCTGCAGCGGCGATGCCGATCACCAGCCACAGCACCAGGTCGTCCCACAGGTCGCTGAAGGCGTATCTCAGCCCATCCAGGGTACGGCGCCAGAACCCGGCCGGGCCCCGGTCGGCAGGCCCGCTGCCGGCAGTATTGGAGCAGCAGCTGCCTCCGTCACAGCCGGCCGGGGCCACGGCCGGCAGCTCCACCTGCAGTGCCGACGGCGCCGCCGCCTTCTCGGTCCGGCCCACCAGCAGTCCGGCGATAATTGCAGAGACGATAGCCGCCAGCGGCCTCAGAACGGCCATAAAGGGCCCCAGCATCACCCAGGAGATGGCGACCGAGTCGACCCCGGTCTCGGGCGTGGCGATCAGAAAAGAGGTGGTGCTGGCGCGGGAGGCGCCGGAGCGCCGCAATGAGAGTGCCGCCGGCAGAGTGCCACAGGAGCAGAGCGGCAGGGGCGCCCCGATCAGGGCGGCACGAGTCACCGCCCCCAGCCCCCGGCCACCCAGCGCCCGCCCCACCACTTCCATCGGCAGCCAGGCCCGTATCAGACCTGCCGCCACCAGCCCCACCAGCAGCCAGGGCGCGGAGAGAAACGCCAGATCCAGGGTGTTCTTCAGAAATAATTCCATAAAAGCAGGTACTAGGTACTAGGTCCTAGGTACTAGGTCCTAGGTACTAGGAAAAACAGGACCGGAGAAATGATAGAACCATACCATACTCGACCCCCTTGCTCTCTAGGTCTACCCTTTACCCGCAAAAACCCATTGAAATAACATCGTAAGGTGGGTTAGGCGCGCATAGCACACATTTTGCCGTAATCCGGGACCCGTATGCGCGCCGTAACCCACCATCTGCCGGCCCGGTGGATTACGCGGCGCTCAGTCGGCGTGTGAAAGGCAAAGTCTCTGCCAGTGCGCCGCTAATCCACCCTACTTGTGGGTAAAGGGCAGCTCTAGGTACTAGGTACTAGGTACTAGGTACAGCATTGGCCCAGTTGCGATTCCTGGTGACACCGCTCCTGCGGTGTCACCCGAGCAGACACCGAGCCGGCCGGACATGAACCCACCCCCGATGCGTTACACCGCAGGAGCGGTGTAACGAGTGGAACAGCCATTCAGCTCGCTCTTCGCCCTGGCTTTCTGTTCAAAGGCTGAAATCGATCCTAACCTGATGCTGATCAAGAACAAGCAATTGCCATCTATTCTACAATTAAAAAGTGGAGCTGCGCATTTAGCTGAAAACACACCAGAGGAGATCACGATGCGAAAATACATTATTAGTTTTATAGCCTTTTTCATGCTGCTGCCCTCAGTGGCACAAACTGAAGTCGATGGCGCCTGGATTGCACCCTCAAAACCTGGTTGGGCGTTCGTGCTGATGGATGGCATAAACCCTTCCTCGATGGAAGAGAGCATCGGCATGGCCTTCCTGCGGCCGAACCAGACCACCTGGGAAATGTACTTTGGTCCTAAGACAGGGCCAGACGCCGCGGCTCTGTTTCCCTGGCTTTCGATATCGAATATGAAGGCTACCTGGAGCTCGAACACCACGGACGGCACCCTGAGAGTGGACTCCTGCACTTCGGGGGACTGCCCGTTCAACACCGGCGATACGGTAGCGTTTGAGAAGGTATTCGGCGATGGCATCGACCCCAGAGGCGAACTACCTGACGAGAGCAACGTGTGCTCGCGGGAGCAGTGTGCTGTCGACCCCGACGCGGCCCAGCAGTGCCAATCGAGCCTGGAAGCATGCCTCGAGGCAGCAGGCGATAAAGATGAAGACGAATGTATTGCGGCGGCGATTCTTTTTTGCGGAGCAGAAGAATAAAAAAAAGGGGGACGGAGGGATTAAATAATATTCCCTCCGTCCCCTTTTCCAGCACCTAGTACCTAGTACCTAGAACCTAGTCCCTGTCTTTGTCCGGTACCGGATCATACCCTCCCTCGTGAAACGGGTGGCAGCGGAAGACCCGTTTTATCCCCATCCAGAGGCCGCGCAGCGAACCGAACCGCTCTATCGCCTCCTGGGTGTAAACGGAACAACTGGGGTAGTAACGGCAGTTGTTGCCCAGAAAAGGGCTGATCAGGATCCCGTAACCCCGGACCATCAGCATCAGCAATCGCTTCATGGCACCCCCGTCATCTTTTTCCGCTGCAGTATCTCTTTCACCGGTGAGTCGAACCCCGGCGCCTTCATCCCGACTCAGCCCTTGTCGATCCGCCTGCACCGGAGCGTATTGCGCGATACCGCTGCAAGCCACCGCTGAACAGGGTGGAAAGGAAAAAACTGACCCCGGCCACCAGAATGATGGTGGCGCCCGCCGGCAGGTCCGGCCGGTAGGAGATAGCCAGCCCGAGCAGCGTAAACAGCATGCCGAGCAGGGTGGCGACCACCATCATCCAGCCCAGGGTATGGAAATACTGGGCCGCAATGGCCGCCGGCAGGGTGAGCAGGGCGATGACCAGAATCAGCCCCACCACCTGAATCAGCAGCACCACCGTCAGCGCCACCATGCACAGCAGCAGCAGATAGAAAAAGGTCACCGGCACGCCGCGCAACCGGGCAAACTCCTCGTCGAAGGAGACGGCCAGGAACTGCCAGTAGAACAGCACCACCAGCAGCAGCACCAGCAGGTCGAGTCCGGCCATGAGCCACAGATCCGCATCGCCTACCAACAGGATGTTGCCGAACAGATAGCTCATCAGGTTGACGTTGTAGCCCGGGGTGCGGCTGAGGAACAGGATGCCGATGGCCATACCGACCGCCCAGACCGCCCCGATCAGAGTATCTTCCTGCTGCTGCCAGCGCAGCTTGACCCATCCGATCAGCAGCGCCGCGATCAGGGCCGCGATCAACGCCCCGCCCAGGGGGGCGAAACCGGCGAAGAGGGCAATGCCAATTCCCCCCAGCACCGTGTGAGAGATCCCGCCGGCCAGATAGCCGATCCGTTTCACTACCACATAGCTGCCCATGAGACCACAGCCAATACTGGCCAGCAGCCCCCCCAGCAATGCATTCTGGAGAAAATCGTACTGCAGCAGCGCAGGGAAAAACTCGCTCACACTTCACCCGTGTACATGTTCCACCATCCGCACGTCGGAGTCATACAGCTGCTTTATCATCTGGCCATCGATATCCGCCGTGTGGTGACACATCAAGGTATGGTTGAGACAGGCCACCCGGTCCACGTAGCGGGAGATGAAACCGATGTCATGGGAGACCACGATCACCGCCATCTTCTGGTTGAGCCGTTTCAACAGGTCGAAAATGTCGGTCTCCAGCCGCATGTCGATGTTGGCCGTAGGCTCGTCCAGGATCAGGATACGGGGCTCACAGGCCAGCGCTCGGGCTACCAGCACCCGCTGCAACTGCCCGCCGGAGAGAGTGGATATCTGGCGATCTGCCAGGGCACTCACCTCGGTCTCCTGCATCACTCGCTGCACGATCCCCCGGTCATGGCGGCGGAACCGCCCCAGCAGGAGACAGTTGCCCAGCCGCCCCATCAGCACCACGTCCCGCACGCTGATCGGAAAATCCCGCCTGAAGGCCGGGTACTGGGGGACATAGCCGATCTGCCGCCGGCTCTCACGGGGCGCCCGCCCCAGCACCCGGATCGTGCCGGCGACTGGCTGCAGCAGGCCCAGCATCAGTTTCAGCAGGGTGCTCTTGCCGCCCGCGTTGGGTCCCACCACTCCCAGGAACTCCCGTTCACCCACCTCCAGCGTGATCCCGTCGAGCACCGCCGGACCACCGTAGGAAAAGCTGACGTCCTGCAGTGTCACCACCGGGTCACCGCTCACTGGTTCGACTCCGCAATCAGGTCGGCAACCCGCCGCAGGTTGGCCGGGTAGTCCTCGGCCAGGGGGTCGATCACCTCCACCCTGGCGCCAATGGCCCGGGCCAGGGTCTGCACCTGGGCCTGGCTGAACTGGGGCTGGACGAAGATCACCCGCACACCCTGTCCACGCGCCTGATCCAGCAGCCGTGCCAGGGTGCGCGCCCCCGGCTCCTTGCCTTCGCTCTCCACCGGGATCTGGCGCAGCTGGTAGTGCCCTGCGAAATAGCCCCAGGAGGGGTGAAACACCATAAAGGTTCGGTTCTCGATGGGGGCGAGACGCTGCTGTATGTAGCGGTCCAGCCGCTCCAACCCGAATGCAAATTCCTGATAGTTGGTCACATACTCCGCCTCGTTCTCCGGGTCCAGCTCCAGCAGCCGGTCCCGCAGGCGGGCGACCATCACTTTTACCAGCGCGGGATCGAGCCAGATATGGGGATCGGGGCGCCCATTGCCATGCGCGACCGGCCCCTCCCCGGCGTCGCCTCCCCCCGCCGGTTCCGTCTGTCTGAGTTCGATGCCACCCCTGGCATCCAGCAGCGACATCTCCGGGTTCGCCTCCATGATCCGCTCCATCCAGAGATCCTCGAACGGTACGCCGATCCGGTAGTAGAGTTGCGCTCGGGAGAGCGCCGCCATCTGCCTCGGCCCCGGCTCGTAGGTAGCCGGGCTCTCGCCGGCCCCCACCATCACCGAGACCTCCACCCGGTCGCCCCCCACCCGTTCCACAAAATACTTCTGAGGCAGAACACTGACGAACACCGACAGCTTTTCCGCCGCCACCAGCCCGTGAGACACCACCAAGCCCAGCAGAGCGATCAGCATGACTCGTAATGGCATATTTTTCATCGATAAAAAGATCTGGGGAAAAATTTGTTATGCTATCACACTACCGTCAGGGGCTTCTGGTTTCTGGTCCCTGAACAGCAATTCTCATTGTGGCAACATGGTGCAAACACCTAACCAACTTTTTCACCACGAAGGACACGAAGAGCACGAAGAATTCTCGTTTTTAAGTGGTTCTTCGTGTTCTTCGTGCGCTTCGTGGTGATTCTTTTTCCATATTTAGAATTGCTGGCCCCTGAAATCCCGTCACTTCGCCTTTGGCCTCAATAACCCTCTCCCATGACCAGCGGCAGCCTCATGTTTCGTGCGCCACCCGACAGCACCCCTGTCGTCACCGAGACAGAGCGGCGCCTCCAGGAGCTCGGCCTGATCGGTCCACCCTATGCCGGTGAACAACCAGGGTTTCTGGTGGGGGAGCATTTCCTGCGGCTGGTCACCTTCATGGGTTGCTCCCCCTATCTGCAGCTGGAGCCCCCGGTGGACGGCTCCGACCGCTTCTGCCATATCCGCCTGCTTGGGCCGTACCCCTACCCTCGGCTGCTCCGCGGCAGTAACACCCGCCCCCCACGCTGCCCCGGCTGCCGCAAACGCATCGAAGGATGGCAGGAGAAAGTGACACTTCTGGAGGCGAACGCGGGAGGGAGTACCATCGAATGCCCGCACTGCAGCCGTCATTCGACACCGTTGGAACTGGAGTGGCAGCGAAACGCCGGGGTGAGCCGCTTCTTCATTCAGATCACCGAGGTATTCCCCGGCGAAGCGGTACCGGTGCCGGCACTGCTGGAGCAGCTGAAAGGTGACGGGGGTGAGTGGGACTACTTCTATCTCACCGACTAAGGGACTCCCCCCGCCCGTTTTTCTCAGGCGGCCAGCCCCATCCCCTTGGGTACCAGCACGTCGATGCCGATGGGCAGGTGGTCGGAGAGGGGATAGTCCAGCACCCTGGCATTCTCGATCACCAGCGATCTGGACACCAGGATGTGATCGATCTTGCGCATCGGACGCCAGCTGGGGAAGGTACTCTTGTCGCAGGATGACGCCCGTAGATCGACCCGCTCCTTCAGCAGTTCCATCTCCCTGGAGTCACAATTACAGTTAAAATCACCCATGATCACCACGTGGGGGTGATCCCTCACCAGTTCGCTGACGAACAGCACCTGCCGCAGCCGGGCGCGACGCCCCAGCGCCAGGTGCATGATGCAGACCGACAGGCCATCGCGGCCGCCGAACCGGCACAGGATGGCCCCCCGGCCTGGCAGCCCCGGCAACTTGTGTTCAGTGACCCTGGAAGGCTTGATCCGGCTGAGCACACCGTTACTGTGCTGTGCCAGCTTGCCCAGGCTGCGGTTGATCTGCTTGTACCAGAACGGAAACCCCGCCCGGTGGGCCAGGTACTCGGTCTGGTCCACGAAACCGCTGCGCAGGCTGCCTGAATCCACCTCCTGCAGCCCCACCACATCGTAGTCACTGATCATACTGGCGATGCGGTTGAGGTTGAGCAGGCGTTCCCGATGGGGCAGCACATGCTTCCAGCCCTGGGTCACATATTGGCGATAGCGCTGAGTATCCACCCCGGTCTGGATATTGTAGCTGAGCAACCTGATCCGCTGACTATCTGCCTGGGTCACTGTTCTGAACATCCTCTGTTCCTGAAAATACGGGGGTCCTGGTACTCTACATCAGGAAACTGCCTGTGTTACTCGGAGGCGGTGTCCTTCTCTTTCTTTACCCGCTCTATCAGATAGTCCGTCACTTTCATCATCAGACCGCCTTCCAACCCCCCGGTGCGGTACTTTCCATCCACCACGATAGCAGGCACACCCCTGACATCGAAACGTTCTGCCAGTACGGCCGCACGCCTGATCTGGGTCTGAACGGCAAACGATTTCATCGCCTTGCGATACGCCTCCAGATCGACCCCCTGCTCCTCCAGAAAACGCTCCATCTCCGCCTGGGTACTCAGGTTGCGCCGCTGGTTCTGCAGGACGTCGAAAATGGGTCCCAGGAGCCGATCCTCCTGACCGATCAACTTCAGCGCGTAGTAGGTCTTGGCATACATCACCACATCCGGACGGTTGAACATGGCGGGTACCCGGTCGAATGTCACGTTGTCGGGCTTGCGCTCCAGCCAGCCATCGATGAACGGCTCCAGAGTATAACAGTGGGGACAGCTGTAAAGAAAAAATTCCAGCACCTGCACCTGGTCGCCCTCGCCACCGGGCTGCTCAGGGAAAACCACGAAATAGTGCAGATCTTCTTCGAACTCCTGTGCGGCGGCTATTGCCGGTAGAACCAGGAAATAACAGAGCAGAAAAGTCAGTGCAGCAAGCGTTTTTTTCATTGTTTCACCCCTAAATCTATGATTTCGGCCCGACATCAGGCAACTTTACCCCGTTTCCGCAGCCCCGTAGCATTCTAGTACCTGATTACCTACGTGTCTAAAGCTATGCTCCAAGGCAAGGGGCATTCTGGACGCTGTAGGGGGGATAAGCGTAGCGCATCCACCATCCCGGGCGTTGCGGCATGTGGTCAAACCGTTGGTGGATGCGGCGCGCATAAGTGTCGTGCAAAACGAAAGTTCTGTGCGCGCGCCTTATCCCCCCTACGAAATTACCCCGGAAAATTGAGAACTAACGACAAAAATGGCTTGAAAACCAGCTTAGACACGTAGGTAATCAGGTTCTAGTATCTGCCGTGGCGGGAAACAGCTCCTTTACTCGGACCAGCAGCGGTGCAAAGGGTTCAAACACCATGCAGATATCGCAAGCAGGAAATTGAATGTCCAAAAAAGCAAAGGGTGATCCATTGGGTCACCCTATACTCCTAAATCTGGCGAGAACAGGAATCCAGCCCCTTAGCGCAGCCCCTGAACGTACTGGGCCACTGCTGCAATCTCGTCATCCGTCATCCTGGCGGCGACCCCGCGCATCATGGCATTGACGTCGTTGGTACGGCTGCCCTGGCGAAAATCCTTCAGCGCCTTGGCTACATAGTCGGCATGCTGACCGCTGATACGGGGGAAGTTGGCTGGCGCATTACCGATCCCGGTGGGTCCGTGGCAGGCCATACAGGCGGCAACGCCGGTTTCCGCATTGCCTGCCCGATATATCTTTTCTCCCAGTGCCACCCTGTCCGCAGCGGCGCTGCCTCCCTTCTGGGTCTGGCTGCTGAAGTAGGCCGCCAGGTTTTCGACATCCTGATCCGTTAACGGCGCCGCCATCGGCGACATCAGATCATTCTTGCGGGCACCTGTCTTGAAATCACCCAACTGCTTGATGATGTAGCTGGGGTGCTGTTCCGCCAGCTTGGGCCAGATCGGGTTGGGGCTGTTGCCATCCGGCCCGTGACAGGCCATACAGACCGCAGATTTCCCCTTACCCGCCGCCGCATCACCTGCTGCATGGACACCCGTCACTGCCATAGACAAAGCGATAGAAACTGAAACTAGCCACTTGTTCATAGTCAAACCCTGCTGATCTTGACAAAAAAGTTATACCGGTGAAAATCATGCCCTATCCAAACCCCTGGGGCGGGATCACCCTTAAGCTGGCCAAGCACCTGCAAGGGCGGTAACAAAGCCGGGAATATATACCAACCCCCCCCCTCATGGTCAAATCAACCTCGCTTATAACGGTGTAATCCAGGGTTTTATCAACACACCCGCCTATCGGGTATCATGATTCCGCCCGCATTTATCGAACAGACATCATGAGCCCACGATCAGCAGCTGACACCCATCCCGACAGCGACCCCCTGAAACCGTTCCGGTCAAGACTGAAACAGGCACTGGCGGCATCCCCGCTGGCAGACGGTCAGCTGCTGACGATCACCCTGGCAGCCCCTCAGACACACTTCAGCTATTTCCCACGGCTGGAGGGAAACTGGTTCTTCTGGGGCCGGCCGAGCCAGGATTGCTGCCTGCTGGGGAGCGGCGAGGCGCTGCGACTCACTGCTGCGGCCGGCGACGGGCGGCTGGAGTGGCTGGCACGCCGGTTGCGGCAGATCCGGCAACAGTGGCTGCACCTCGACCCGGACCAGACCGGACACCCGGCCACCGCTTTTACCGGTTTCGCCTTCTCCGGGGACGACCCCATGACCGGTGCCTGGCAGGCGTTCCCCAACGCTGCCCTGATCCTGCCGGAACTGCTGCTGCGGCAGGAAAATGGCAAGTGCACCCTCAGCTTCACCGCCCGGGTGCAGGTGGCCCAGGCGCAAGAGATAACAGTGGCCCGCTGGATGGCCCGGTTGCAGCGACTGCAGAAGTCACTGTCAGCAATCGCTCCCTCCCGGAAGGCCCGGGGCAAGGTGCAACGAACCAGCGCTGTCCCCTCTGAGGCAGGGTGGCTGCAACTGGTCGATCAGGCAGTCTATCAGATCCGCCAGGGCTCTCTGGACAAGGTGGTACCAGCCCGCTGTATCCAGGTTCGCGCTCCCCGCCCGGTTGACCCGGGACGACTCATGACCCGGCTCGCCCAACTGCACCCCGACAGCACCCTCGTTTCTGCCCGGATCGACGACAATCATTTCGTAGCGGCGACACCGGAACGACTGGCGGCCGTCTCCGACCACAGGATCACCTGTGACGCCATCGGGGGCACCGGCCAGCGTCTGGCGGATGCGCAGCAGGACCGGCAACTGGCCGAGGCCCTGAGAAGCGCCCCCAAGACGCGTCTCGAGCATGCACTCGTCGTCGATGGAATACGGGAGGGGCTGAGTGTCATCTGCAGCCGCCTGGAACCGGCTATCGAGCCCGGCCTGATGCGACTGCGCAACCTTCAGCACCTCTGGACCCCGGTGCGGGGCACCCTCAACTCGGAGACGGGGCTGCTGGACGCCGCCGCCAGACTGCATCCCACCGCAGCGGTCAACGGCCACCCGGCGGCGGCGGCCAGCGCCTGGCTCTCCCGTCACGAAGCCACGGCCCGTGGCTGGTACTCAGGGGCTGCGGGCTGGGTCGCCGCGGGCGGAGATGGCGAGCTGGCGGTGCTGCTGCGCTGTGCCCTGGTGCATGGCCGTGACGCCCTGCTCTATGCAGGAGCGGGGGTCACCGGCGACTCGTCACCGGCCGCAGAACTGGCAGAGACCGAATTGAAGCTCCAGACCATGCTGGAGGCGCTGGAGAGTGCGTGACGCCAGCACCGACCGCGGCGCCGTCAATCTCCGCTGGGCAGATGCCCTGATCGCCGGCCTCGCCAGTGCCGGGGTAGAGCAGGCGGTGATCTCTCCCGGGGCCCGGTCCACCCCCCTGGTGCTGGCCTGCGACCGGCACCCACGGATTCAGACCAGGACCCTGCTGGACGAACGCAGCGCCGCTTTCTTCGCCCTCGGCCTGGCGCAGAGCAAGGGCACCCCGGTTATCCTCATTGCCACCTCAGGCAGTGCCCCGGCCCACTGGTATCCGGCGGTAATCGAGGCCAGCCACGCCCGAACCCCCCTGATCCTGCTCAGCGGGGACCGCCCGCCGGAGGCCCACGGCTGGGGCGCCAACCAGACTACTGACCAGACCCGCCTGTTCGGCAGCCAGGTTCGCGCCTTCCATGACCCGGGCACCCCCGGCGATACCCCGAATGCCACCGCTTTTATTCACGCCCTGGGTATCCGTGCCGCCACTGAATCACGCTGGCCAAGGCCGGGCCCGGTTCACATCAATCTGCCATTCAGAGAGCCGCTGATCCCGGAGCAGTGGCCGGCCCCACCGGGCACAGCGGAGATCCACCCGATCACACCCCCCACCCTGCCCCAGTTGCCGCCGCCTCCGGAGCAACTGGAGCGGATCGCCCGCTCGATTTCAGGCAGACCCGGCCTCATCGTCTGCGGCCCCGGCCGGTTCGACGACTGGTTTTTACGACAGGTCACCCGTCTGGCCCGGGTCATCGACGCGCCGTTGCTGGCCGACCCCTTGAGCGGCCTGCGTTTCGGGCCCCACGACAGGGAACGGGTGGTCACCCGTTACGATGCCTTTCTGCGCAGCGCCGGACACCCCGGGGGCGCCCCCACTGAGCCTGCCTGGGTGATACGACTCGGCGCCCCGCCCGTATCCCGGGCAGTGACAGACTACCTGGAACGGTCCAGGGCGCCTCTGATACTCTGCGACCCCACCGGAGGGTGGCCGGACCCGGACTTCTTCACCACGGAGATGGTGCGCGCCGACCCCGCCGGGCTATGCCAGGCGCTGGCCGACCTTACACCCCGGCCGGCCCCGGGACAGTGGGCGGCCCGGTTTCTGGAGCTGGAGCGCCGCGCCGCGCCGGACGAGGTTGCCAACAGCGGCTCATACCCCGTCGAGGCGCAGATCATCCGGCAGCTGCTCTCCTGCCTGCCGGCGGGAAGCCTGCTGTTCAGCGGCAACTCCCTGCCCATCCGCCAGCTCGACAGCTGGAGCGGCAGCGGGGAAACGCCGCTCCGGATCGTCGCCAACCGGGGGGTGAGCGGGATCGACGGCAACGTCTCCACCCTGCTCGGCCTGGCCGCCAGTGGGAATAGAGTGGTCGGGCTGCTGGGGGATCTCGCCCTCTGCCACGACATGAACGGCCTGCTGGCAGCGCCCGGCCTGGACGCGGTGATCGTTCTGCTCAACAACGCTGGCGGCGGCATCTTCGGCTACCTGCCCCAGGCCCGTCTCGACAGCTTCGAACGCTACTGGCTGGCGCCCATCGGTCTGGACTTCGAACAGCTGGCCTGCCTGCACAATCTTGATTTTCACCGGACCACCGGGGCGGCCGGTTTCCGACCGGCGCTGGAGCAGGCACTGGCAACCCCCGGCGTCAGCCTGATCGAGGTGGTCATCGACCGGGAGCAGAGTATGGCTTTGCATCGGCAATACTGGGCGCGGTTCGAGGGAAAGGATGAATGAAAAAATGGCCGCGGATTGACGCGGATAAAACGCGGATCAATTTGATCCCGCCTCATTCATGGTGGATCGCGGATGCTGGCGCCAGACTGGTGCCTCGGGGCGCTGCGGCATGCGGATAGGCCATTGGTGGATGCGGCGCGCATAAGTGAGGTGCGAGACAGAAGGCCTGTGGGCGCGCCTTATCCCCCCTACCAAACTGTCCCCTTTCAGCTGCGTAGGGTGGGCACGCCTTTTGTGCCCACGCGGAACACTACGTGTTCAGATGACAGAAGACAGGGTTCTATCCTCTGTCTTCTATCCTCTGTCTTCTATCCTCTGTCTTCTGTCCTCTGTCTTCTGTCCTCTGTCTTCTGTCCTCTGAACACCACATCCGGGTCCACCGAACGCAGGTGCAGATCCCGCTGCGGGAAAGGGATCTCGATGCCGGCCTGGCTCAGCGCCTGGTCCAGGGCCATATGGATGTCGTGGACCAGGGGCATGCGTTTGATACGCTCACTCACGAACACCCGGATCTGGAAGTCCAGGGAACTGTCACCGAAACCGGTGAAAAAAACGGTTGGCTTGGGCTCATCCAGCACCTCCGGGTGGGCCTTGATCACCCCTGTCATGATTTTATGCGCCTTCAGGGTATCCGAGCCGTAGGCGATACCCACATTGATCACCACCCGGGTGATGGGATCCGACAGGGTCCAGTTGATCAGCGGGTCGGTGACGAAACTCTTGTTGGGTATCACCAGCTCTTTGTTGTCGAAGTCGGTGATGGTGGTGGCGCGGATGCGGATCCGCGACACGATACCGCTGTACTCACCCACGGTGACCGTATCACCGATACGGATCGGCCGTTCGAACAGGATCATGATGCCGGAGATGAAGTTGGCGAAGATCTCCTGCAGACCAAAGCCGATACCGACACCCATGGCGGCCACCAGCCATTGAACATCGCCCCAGCGCATCCCCAGCATATTGACGGTTAACAGGAAACCGGCGGTGTAGATCAGGTAGAGGGTGATATTGGTAACGGCATAGCGGCTGTCCGGCTTGACCGACAGGGGTTGCAGCACCGCGATCTCCAGCAGTCCCGGCAGGTTGGCCCCTGCCACCAGCGTCAGCACGATCACCAGCAGCGCCACCAGCAGGTCCCAAGGCGTTACCGGAGCCATCATCTGCTTATCGCCCTGGGTCACCACGTGCTCCCACAGCACCCATTCATCCAGGCGCCCGAAGGCGGGTGTCAGCTGGGACCAGATCAGAAACAGGCCGATGGCGCTGAACAGCACCACGCCCAGCCTCAGCAGGCGCCGGGTCTGTTCATTGATCTCATCGAGCTCCACCTCTTCCAGATCCGGTGCTTCGTAGACGCTCTCGCCGGCGGCCTCCGCCGCTTCCCTGATGTCACGGCTCTCCTGCCGGGCCTGCCGTCTGGCCCGGGCCCGGACCAGTGCCAAACGCCGCTCCGCCACCAGCAGCCAGCGGTTGGCGAGGTGATACAGCAACAGCATCCCCACCCCCACCCAGGCCGACAGATAGATGAGATCGATCAGGCGGAGCGCCGTGTAGTGGTATCCCAGCAGGCTCAGGGCGATCAGAAACAGGCAGAGACCCAGGGCCAGATGATGCCAGTAGAGATGAAACCCTCGCGCATGCCGTAGCGCGCCAGTGTGGGAGTTCAGCACCCGATGGGCGAAGATCCCCGCCAGCACGATCAGGAGTATGGTGGCAATCCGCCCCAGGTTGTCCCGATAGAAGGCGTCCGGCTGATACTCCGTCAGGCCGATAAGAAACACCATCGAGGTCACTGTCGGCAGCACCCACCGGAGGTTGCGTCGCAATATCTGGACGGTGTTCTTGCGCCACTGGAAGTGTACTTCCGCCAGACCATTGGGAATGAACAGGTAGCGGGAGAGCTGGAGCAGGAGGAGCAGAGCGGAGATAAGCTGCAGGCTCTCCGCCACCGTGTCCCCGACATGCCCCGAACCGATCATCATAAACCAGCCCACCCCGGCCAGCAGCAGGGGCCAGGGAGCAGCCAGCAACAGCGTTATTAGAAAGGCCTTCAGGGTAAACCTGAAACTGTCACGGATCACATTTCCCATCATCGGCGCCACCCGCGCCAGCTCCAGCCGCATCCGACGCCGCCCCAGCAACAACAGGAGAACCAGCAGGATCAGTGCGCTACCCCGAACAGGGTGTTCCAGAAAACCCTGCCTCAACCCGGTCAGCGCATCCATCCACTTGGGATCCGCCAGCTCTTGCATCCCCCGGAGTGTGATTTTCAGGGTGCTACCATCAACAGGGGGGGCACTGGGCATCCAGACCAGATTGCGGTCCAGCAGTTCGGCATAGCGGGCCACCTTGCCGATCAGCTGCTGTTGTTCGAGTTCGAGGTCACCCAGTGCCTTGGCGTAGCGACCATAGATTTCCTGCAGCCGCTGCAGCAGTTCCACCCGGTCCTGCAGCAGCGTCTTCAGCTCTCTCTGAAGCTGTGCCCGTTGCCAGATGCCCACAACGGTCAATGTCGAATCATTCAGCAACCGGGTGACAGTTGTGTCATCCAGCAGGTTCTGAAGACGATCTTCCAGGCGGAACTGCTCCAGACGTATCTCCACGATCCTGCGGCTGGTATCGGTCTTTCTCCTTTCCAGCAGCTTGAGATTTGGGAGTTCCTTACGCTGGGTTCGGAGGATTTCGCCCAGGGACTCCTCGAAACCGGCGATATCCAGTTGCTGCCTGGCCCGCTCCATGTTCCTCCCCAGCAGTTGCAGTCGGTTGTCCAGCAGCTCCTTCTCCCGGCTTGTCCTGGCCAGATCCGCTGTCATCTGTTTGAGCCTGGACCCCAACTCGGTATTCTTCGTCGCCTCCGTTTGCAGCAACTGCGGTTTTCCACTGGTGCCCCGCTTCACCTCCACCGCCTGCCTGGCGGCCTCGGCCGCCGCCTTGACCCTTTTTGCGTTCAGCACCTGCTGCAGTGGTTTGACCCTGCCGGCGACCTGCGCCAACTGCGTCTGCAGCAGGTTCTCCTGCAGAGCCATGAGATCCATCCTGGGCGCATGGCTCAGCCGCTCCATCTCCAACCGGTTGATCTGACTCTTAATGGCCAACCGGGCTGCCTGCAGCGAAACTTTCAGGGCCTGGTCCCTGATATCGCCTCCTTCCACCACGATCTTCGACCGCAGATCGTACTTCACGTCCTCCAGCTTCGCCTTTATCTCGGCCAGTTCGTCGATGACCCGGGCCGGCCGCAGCCTTTCATTGGTAATACTCGCCCGCAGTTCCGTCAGTCTGTTCTGAGCCAGGCGCCGCTCAGCCTGGAGCTGGTCCAACTGCTGTTCCAGCTGCCTGAGATCCAGATCGTCCGCTATCGGGGTCTGCTTCCTGGTTGCCGCCTCTAGCTGCTCCAGCTGGGTTTTGATCTCTGCCTTCTGTCCGATCATCTCGTCGATCGTTTTTTGATAACCAGCAACCGTCGCCTCGTCCCGCTCCGCCCGCCGCAACCGGACCAGAGCGGTCTGGTAGAGCTCCAGGGCCACCTTGGTGTCCCCAGCGGGCACGGAGACCGCCTTCAACTCTTCAATCTGGGATTTGATCCGGTCGACAGCCAGCACCTGCAGTGCCTCAGGCGCAGACGCCTCCAGCCCGTTTTCCCGGGTCTGCGATGCCTCTGATGCTGTTGGCTCAGATCCCTTTTCCTCAGCCTCTGCCTGAGCCAGAGGTGATGCCAGTAGCAGGCAGATCGAAAAAGCGGAGATCAGCGTCAGGCGAAGGCCGTGGTTGGTCAGCATGTCCCGGTGTCTCAAAATATGTTCCTGATTCCAGTACGCACGCATAGATGTAGGGTGAGAAAGAATAACAAACCTTTCTCCAGTACAGTGCGGTTTCCGATAATATAGCGTCTTTTACCAATCGCCGGGGGCAGACCCATGCACAGCGACATCGACTGGCAGGTGCCGGAAGGACCCGATTATGAGGATATCCTCTACCATCGGGCCGAAGGAATCGCCCGCATCACCATCAACCGCCCAGAGGTACGCAACGCCTTCCGCCCGGAGACCGTGATCGAACTGATGGATGCTTTTCGCCGTGCCCACCTCAACCCCGATGTCGGCGTGATTATTCTCACCGGCAGCGGCGACCAGGCATTCTGTGCTGGCGGCGACCAGAAGGTGCGCGGCGACGGCGGCTACCGGGACAGCCAGGGCGTGGAGCACCTGAACGTGCTGGAACTGCAGCGGCAGATCCGCACCCTGCCCAAGCCGGTAGTGGCCCAGGTGGCCGGCTACGCCATCGGCGGGGGACAGGTGCTGCATCTGATCTGTGATCTCACCATTGCCGCCGACAATGCCCGTTTTGGTCAGACAGGGCCACGGGTCGGAAGTTTCGACGGCGGCCTGGGCGCCGGCCTGCTGGCCCGTACCGTGGGGATGAAAAAGGCCAAGGAAATCTGGTTCCTGTGCCGGCAGTACGACGCCCCGCAGGCACTGGCGATGGGGCTGGTCAACGCGGTGGTCCCACTGGCAGAGCTGGAATGGACCACCGTCCAATGGTGCCGGGAGATGCTGACCCTCTCGCCCACTGCCCTGCGGGTACTGAAAGCCTCCTTCAACGCCGAGACCGACGGCCTGACGGGAATCCAGGAGTTGGCCGGCAACGCCACCGCCCTGTTCTATCTGACCGAAGAGGCGCAGGAGGGGCGGGACGCCTTTGTGGAGAAGCGCCCGGCCGACTTCGGCCGCTTTCCCCGCCGCCCATGAGCCGTTTCCGCCGCTGGGTGCTGGCCGCCCGCCCCAAGACCCTGACGATCTCCCTGTCATCGATCATCGCCGGCACAGCCCTGGCCTGGGCCGACTACCGGGTGCTCGACTGGCCGACCGCCATCGCCACACTGGCGGCGGCGCTGCTGATTCAGATCGGAACCAACCTCTACAACGACGCCATCGACTTCGAGCGTGGCACCGACACGCCGGCGCGGCTGGGGCCGGAGCGGGCGACCGCCCAGGGCTGGTTTTCCGCCGCCGAGGTAAAGCGGGCCGCACACACCTGTTTTGGTCTCGCCTTTCTCATCGGCATCTATCTTACCTGGGTCGGTGGCTGGCCCATCGTGGCCATCGGCCTGCTGTCACTGGTGGCGGGATATGCCTACACCGCCGGTCCCAGACCGATTGCCTACAGTGCCCAGGGTGAACTGTTCGTGTTCCTCTTTTTTGGTCTGGCGGCAGTACTGGGAAGCTACTACCTGCAGACCCGCTCGATCTCCGCGGGCGCCCTCTTCACCGCCTGTGCCATCGGCGCCCTGGCGGCCGCCGTGCTGCTGGTCAACAACTACCGGGATCTGGATACCGACGAGAAAGCGGACAAGCTGACTCTGGTCCACTCTCTCGGCCGCCGAGGGTCCCGGGTTCTCTACCGGCTGTTGCTATTGCTCCCTTTCGGGTTGCCGCTGCTGCTCCAGGGTCCCTCCCCCGGTGCGTGGCTGGTTCTCGCCGCACTCCCTTACGCCCTCTGGCTCCAGTTTCGTTTTGGCCGTGAGACCAGCGGCCCGGCGTTCAACCAGACCCTTGCGGCCACCGCCCGGCTGCAGCTCTTCTACAGCCTGCTGCTCGCCCTGGGCCTCGCCATCTGATGCGAATCGACAGCAGCGTTGCGATCCCTTACCGGCTGCCGCTGCGATCCCCCTGGCAAAGCAGCCGGGGCCAGCTTCGGGAGCGCCGGGGCTGGCTGATCTCCCTGGAAACGGGATCAGACCTGGTGGGCTATGGGGATTGCGCTCCGCTGCCGGAAGCGGGCACCGAATCCCAGGCAGAGAGCGAAACGTGGCTCTCCCGCAGACTCCCGGCGCTGTCCGGGGCGTCACCCGCCGAAGCGCTGGCCCTGCTCCCCTCGGAAACCCGCTGCCCGGCGGCCCGTTGCGGGTTGGAGACGGCCCTGCTGGCCCTCATCAGTCAGGCGAATCACCAACCCCTGAGACAGTGGTTGGAGCCTTCTGCCAGCAACCGGGTGCGGGTCAATGCCGCCATCGGTGCCGCTGGACCCCGGATGGTCGTGAACGCCAGGGGCGCCCTCGATAACGGCTTCCGCACCCTGAAGATAAAGGTCGGGACCGGCCCGATGGAACAGGAACTGAAACAGCTCGAAACACTGGCCCGGCAGCTGCCGAAGGGAACACAGCTGCGCCTGGATGCCAACCAGGCCTGGAACCTGGATCAGGCGCACCGTTTCGTGGAGGGCGTTGCAGCACTGCCTATAGAGTCCCTGGAAGAGCCACTGAGGCACCCTGACTGCACCGCTCTACGCACTCTTCAGCGACAGGTCCCGTTCGACATCGCCCTGGATGAGTCTCTGTCCGAACTGGATCTGGCACAAATAACCGCCACCCGTGCGGTGCGCAGAGTGGTGCTGAAGCCGACAGCCCGGGGCGGAATTCTCCCCGCCCTGAAAATCGCCAGCCAGGCCCGGACGACAGGTATCATCAGCGTCGTCACCAGCTGCCTGGAGAGCGCCGCCGGTATCTGGGCGGCCGCCCAGCTGGCAGCTGCGATCGATGTCCATTCGGGTCAGGAGCACGGCCTGGCGACCAGTGGCTGGCTGCTGCAGGACCTGGGGGCGCCACCCCCATTGAAGAGAGGCCTCATCGAACTCCCGGATCAGCCCGGGCTGGGTTTCCGACCTGCAACGCCATACCACGCCCAATCAGAGCCAAGCGATGTCCGGTAACTGTTACCAATACTGTTTCACCGCTGCCATGCAGGAGATCGACGCTGCCGGTGTCATGTTCTTCGGTCACCTGTTGAATCGCGCCCATCTCGCCTATGAGTCGTTCATGTCCGAGATCGGCTTCAGCCTGGCAGAGTTGCTGGAGCGGAGCCGATACCAGCTGCCGCTGGTACACTGCGAAGCCGATTTCCTGCAACCCATCCATCACGGTAACCTTGTCACCATCGAGGTACAACTGGAACGACTCGGTAAAACCTCCTTCACCCTGGGTTACCGATTCATAGGCCAGGCGGGATCCCTGCTGGCGCGGGTGCGCACGGTCCATTGCCGAATCGCTGCCCGTGGTGATGTTCCGCTACCGCTGGAGGCGCCAATGCGGGCTGCCCTCACCCCGTATCAGGTCGACGAATAAACAAAGAGGCTCGCATTCACGAACAGAAAAATGGCCGCGGATCAAACACGGATTGATGACACAAACCTTTTGAGCTCTACTTTTAGCCCCATTGGTATAACCGTTCACTCCCCCCAGTATGTAGGTGCGAATTTATTCGCACTTGGCCGAATGAATTCGGCCCTACAGCGTGGATCCGACGCAGGTCTGAACGGTTACCCATTGGTGGATGCGGCGCGCATAAGTGTGGCGCAGGAAAGAAAAAAGCCTGTGGGTGCACCTTATCCCCCTGCGAAAATGCTCTGGGTTATTGAGAAGTTACTATAAACTTTGACAGCATCCGTGTTTGATCCGCGTTAATCCGCGGCTCGATGTCTGTTGATCCCGTGAACGGTTGCGACACAGAGCGGACTTGACCCACCACGGAACAAAGCCCGAAAATCCATGATCATGACAGACCTGCTCCTCATTGCCGCCGCTTACCTGCTCGGTTCCATCTCCAGCGCCATCCTGGTGTGCCGGGTAATGCATCTTCCGGATCCCCGCTCGGAGGGTTCTCACAACCCGGGTGCCACCAACGTGCTGCGCATCGGCGGAAGGAAAGCGGCCTTTCTGACCCTGGCCGGGGACATGCTCAAAGGCTTCCTGCCGACCCTGACGGCCAATCTGATGGGGGTCGACCCGCTGGTGCTGGCGGCAGTGGGTCTGGCGGCCTTTCTCGGCCACCTCTACCCGCTGTTCTTCGGCTTCAAAGGGGGCAAGGGCGTAGCCACCGCATTGGGGGTCCAGTTCGGCCTGGGCTGGCTGATCGGCGGCGTCGTAACAGGGATCTGGTTGATCATGGTCAGGCTGGCGAAGATCTCCTCAGTCTCCGCACTGATCGCCATGGCCCTGGCGCCCCTGGTGATCTGGTGGTTATGGCCGATGCCCGAGTTGATCGCGATGCAGGTGGTCATCAGCCTGATCCTGTTCTGGCGCCATCGCAGCAATATCCGCGACTTGATCAGCGGTAAAGAAGGCCAGATCGACCAGGAACGGGGTCTGGAGTGACCGGGGGCAGCGTCTCCAGAGGCCAGCGCGGCAGCGCCCCGAACTTCAACGGCTCGGCCTGGCCCGCCCGCAGCCGCTGCCAGCCGGCATAAGCGATCATGGCGCCGTTGTCGGTGCAGAATTCAGGGCGGGGATAGAACGCCCTGCCACCCTGTTCCACCATCATCGCTCCGATGCGCCGGCGCAGGCTGCGGTTGGCACTGACCCCCCCCGCCAGCACCAGAGTCGGAATCCCGGTCTCTCTCACCGCCCGCCGACACTTGATCACCAGAGTATCCACCACCGCCTCCTCGAAAGCACGGGCGATGTCCGCCTTCAGCTGCACCTCCTCCACGGATGCTTCCGAGAGGCCCCTCTTCAGGGTATTCAGGGCAAAGGTCTTGAGCCCGCTGAAGCTGAAATCGAGCCCCGGCCGGTCGGTCATTGGGCGGGGAAAACGGAACCTGTCGGGGTCTCCCTGCAGAGCCAGTCGGGCCAGCTCCGGACCACCGGGATAAGGCAGCCCGAGCAGCTTCGCGGTCTTATCAAACGCCTCCCCGGCGGCGTCGTCCAGCGAATCCCCCAGCAGGTGGTAACGCCCCACCCCCTGAGCCTCCACCAACTGGGTGTGGCCACCGGATACCAGCAACGCGACGAAGGGAAACGCCGGTCCCGACCGTTCCAGCAGGGGTGCCAGCAGATGCCCCTCCATGTGATGCACCCCGATCGCCGGCACGGCGCGGGCCCAGGCCAGGCTGCGGCCGATACCCGCTCCCACCAGCAACGCCCCCACCAACCCGGGACCACAGGTGTAGGCCACCCCGTCGATCCGCTCTTCCCCGCACTGCCCCAGCAGTTCCCGCACCAGCGGCAGGACCTTGCGCACATGATCCCGTGAGGCCAGCTCCGGCACAACCCCGCCGTATTCGGCATGCAGCGCCGCCTGGCTGTGGAGCAGATGCCCCATCAAACCCTGGTCACTGTCATAGATGGCGACCCCCGTCTCATCGCAGGAGGTCTCGATACCGAGTACCCGCATGATCCACCCTATCGTGTATGGCGCTGTCTTTGAACCTGAGCGCGGAATAGCAATTGTGAACCCAGTCGGCCGTTTGTGGAAGAAACCGAAGGGGGCAGCAATGCTAAATGTGGAATAAAGAATTACCACGAAGCGCACGAAGCGCACGAAGAATTCTTACTTTTTAATGTTACTTCGTGCGCTTCGTGGTGAAAACTTTGGATAGATGTTCCTGATTACCTACGTGTCTAAGCTATGCTCCAAGGTCTGATTAGGCACATAGCACATCCAAACCCTGTAATTTCAAGCACTTAGCAGATTTTGCAGCAATTCTTCTAAGTACTTGTTTTTGTACTATATATTCTGCTTTTCTCTAAATATTGGATGAGCTAACGGCCTAATCAGACTCCAAGGCAAGGGGCAGCCTGGACGCTGTAGGGGGGATAAGCGCAGCGCATCCACCATCCTGGGCGTTGCGGCATGTGGTCAGACCATTGGTGGATGCGGCGCGCATTAAGTGTAGTGCAAAACAAAAGTTCTGCGCGCGCGCCTTATCCCCCCTACGAAATTACCTCGGAAAATTGAGAACTTACGCCGAAAATGGCTTGAAAATCCAGCTGAGACACGTCGGTAATCCGGTAGATGTTCAAACCATGCCTATCCGGTTGGCCCCTAAGAGCCCGCCCATGCGGGTTCATTGCTGCGAAGGGGGCGGATCCCTTTACAAAACGGCCGGGCTGGCGGTAGAATGCCCGCCCTTACGCTTCAGGTAACTCTGTTCAACAATTTTTTGAGGTTGCTAATGCCCAACGTACACGTGAAAGATAACGAGCCGTTCGAGATCGCCCTGCGCCGATTCAAGCGCTCCTGTGAGAAGGCCGGGGTGCTGGCGGAAGTACGCCGCCGCGAGTTCTACGAGAAACCCACCGCCGAGCGTAAGCGCAAGGCCGCCGCTGCGGTCAAGCGTCACCTGAAGAAGACCTCCCGCGAGAGTCGCCGCTGGGAACGCCAGTACTGATCCCGGACACGCCATGTTGAAACAACGCATCCAGGACGAGATGAAGGCCGCCATGAAGGGGGGCGAAAAGCGTCGCCTCGGCGTGATACGGCTGATCCTGGCTGCCGTGAAGCAGCGTGAGGTGGATGAACGGATCGAACTGGACGACACCCAGGTGCTGGTGGTGCTGGACAAGATGCTGAAACAGCGCCGCGACTCGCTCGACCAGTATCAGAAAGCGGGCCGGGAGGACCTGGCAGAGCAGGAAGCCTACGAGATCGAGGTGCTCAAGGAGTACCTGCCGGAGGCCCTGGACGAATCGGAGATCCTGAGCCTGATTACGGCCGCTATCGAAAGCACTGGCGCCGCCTCAATCCGTGACATGGGCAAGGTGATGGCTCAGCTCAAGCCCAAACTGCAGGGACGCGCCGACCTGGGCGCTGTCAGCGTCCAGGTCAAGCAACTGCTCAACGCCTGACTTCCCTCCACGAACATCCACCACCCCGCAAAGTGTGAGTAGGATGCGGTGAGCTTGCGAACCGCATCTTAGGCGCAAATATCCGAAAAGTTCCCGTTCATGGGATAAAATGACATTTAGCCGCGGATTAACGCGGATTAAACACAGATTTAAAGTTTATAGACCCGAAGACAAGGCACAATTGCCCAACAAGTTGGAGGCTACCGGGACGGTTATCGGGCTGCTAATCAACATTGGCGCCCAAATCAGGAGAGCTCGAGCGGCTTGTGTTATCACCTAGATCCGTGTTTGATCCGCGTTAATCCGCGGCTACTTTTTTGTTCGTGAACACATACCCGAAAAGTTACCCCTTTGGCCGGCAGAATCCCGCACCCTTTCATCGATGAACTGCTGAATCGGGTCGACATCGTCGACCTGATCAACAGCCGCATACCGCTCAAGAAGGCAGGCAAGGAGTATCAGGCCTGCTGCCCCTTCCACGACGAAAAGACCCCCTCCTTCACCGTCAGCCGGGAGAAGCAATTCTACCACTGTTTCGGCTGTGGGGCCCACGGCACCGCCATCGGTTTCCTGATGGAATACGACCACATGAACTTCGTTGAGACGGTGGAGGAGCTGGCGGCCCGCCAGGGGCTCGAAGTACCCCGGGAAGATGGCGATCGGCCGACCGGCCCGGACCCCCGGCCCCTCTACGATACTCTGGAACAGGTGACCCACTTCTACCAGCAGCAGCTGCGTCACCACCCCCGGGCCAGCAGCGCTGTGGAGTATCTGAAAAGGCGCGGCCTCAGCGGCGAGATCGCGGCGGAGTTCGGCATCGGCTTTGCCCCCCCCGAGTGGGACAGCCTCATCCAGCAGTTGGGCCGTAACGCGGAACAGCTGTCACGACTGCGGCTCACCGGCATGATATCCGAGCGGGAGCCGCAGAGCTGTTACGACCGGTTCAGGGACCGCATCATGTTTCCGATCCGGGACCACCGGGGCCGGACCATCGGCTTCGGTGGCCGTATCATGGGCGATGGCAAACCTAAATACCTGAACTCCCCGGAAACCCCGCTGTTCCACAAGGGCCGCCAGCTTTATGGCCTGTATGAGGCGCAGAAGGCGGTTCGAGAACTGAAACGACTGTTGGTGGTGGAAGGCTACATGGATGTCGTGGCCCTGGCCCAGTTCGATATTCGCTACGCCGTCGCCACCCTCGGTACCGCCACCACCCCAGAGCACATGGAGCGCCTGTTCCGGACAGTGCCCGAGGTGGTGTTCTGTTTCGATGGCGACCAGGCTGGCCGCAAGGCGGGCTGGAAGGCCCTGGAAACCGCAATGTCCCACATGCGGGACGGTCGGGAGGTGCGCTTTCTGTTCCTGCCGGAGGGAGAGGACCCGGACAGCCTGGTCCGGAAAGAGGAGAGCAGCCGGTTTCAGCAACGGATCACCGAAGCCGTCCCCCTCTCCTCGTTTCTGTTCGAGCGACTCGCCACGGAGGTCGATATGGCATCTCTGGCCGGCCGGGCCCGCCTGGCCGAGCTGGCCCGGCCCTTGCTTGCAAAACTGCCGAAGGGGCTGCTCCGGCAGATGATGTTCAACCGGCTCGGGGAGATGGTGGGCGTCGACCAGGCCGGTGCGGATACGGGCCAGGCGCCCCCGCTGACCTACAGAAAACAGCGGGCGCCGCTGCGCGCCTTCCTCGGCACCATGCCGCCGGTTCGACGCGCCATCGCGCTGCTGGTCACCAATCCCCACTTTGCCACGGCAGAGAACCTGCCCTCGGGCTGGGAAAAGCTCACCCTGCCCGGCATCCCCCTGTTGCAGGAGCTGCTTGAAATACTGCAGAACCAACCTAATCTTACCACTGCCTCCCTGCTGGAACGCTGGCGAGAGAGGGAGGAGGGAAAACACCTCGGGAAGCTGGCCGCCACGCTGCTGCCGCTGCCGATCGAAGATCAGGTACAGGAATTTCACGACACCCTGCAGGCACTCGCCCGACAGACGTTGGGCGCCCGCACGGAGGCGCTGCTGGAGAAGGCAGCCGGCGGGGGCCTCGATGCAGGGGAGAAAGAGCTTCTCAGCCAGCTACTGGCGCGGAAGGCGCCGCGGTAAACGCAGGTTGCCATAGCTAAATTCCTGCAAGCGTGCTAACATTCGAGGTTTCGTATTTCCCAATCGCCGTTTAATTTAGAGCGCATTCAATGGATCAGCAAAAGAAGCAATCCCAGCTTAAACAATTGATCGCAAAAGGTAAGGAACAGGGTTTCCTGACCTATGCCGAGGTCAACGATCACCTGCCCGACGGTATCGTCGAGCCGGAACAGATCGAAGATATCATCCGGATGATCAATGACATGGGGATACAGGTCTATGAGACTGCACCCGATATCGACGACCAGGTGATCTCTGATACAGCCATCACGGCGGACGAAGACGCGGCCGAGGCCGCCGCCGCTGCACTGGCCACGGTAGACAGCGAGTTCGGCCGCACCACCGACCCGGTGCGCATGTACATGCGTGAAATGGGAACGGTGGAACTGCTTACCCGTGAGGGCGAGCTGAAGATCGCCAAGCGCATCGAGGAGGGCCAGAACCAGGTGCTCGCCGCCCTCTCCACCTACCCCGACACCATTGCCCGAATCCTCGAAATGTTCGATCAGGTGGCGACGCAAGAGAAGCGCCTCACCGACGTGATCAACGGTTTCATCGATCCCAATGAGCCGGACGAGATTCAGAAACCGGTACCGAAACCTGCTGTCACGACAGATGTGAATGGCAAGAAGGTCAGTACCGAGGAAGAAACTGTGGTCGACCTGGGCCCGGATCCGGAAGAAGCCGCCAGTAAGGCAGCGCTGCTGCGCAAGCACTACAAAACTCTGACCAATCATCTGAACAAACACGGCCGGGATCACGAAAAGACCGTGAAGGTGATGAAGAAGGTTTCGGCAACCTTCCTCGAGTTCAAGTTCCTCCCGGTCATATTTCACCGGATGGTGGGAAACCTGCGCATGGCGATCGCCTTCATCCGCCGGCAGGAGCGCGTCATCATGGACCTGTGTGTCAACGTGGCGCGCATGCCGCGCAAGGATTTTATTACATCCTTCCCGGACAACGAGACCAAGTCGGCGTGGGTGGATCAGCAGATCGCGGCGGGCAAGAGCTACTCCAAGGCACTGGAGGGGGTGCGCGACGAAGTGATCCGTGCTCAGAAGAAACTGCGGAAACTGGAGCTGGAGCGCCAGCTCACCATCAGTGAGATCAAAGAGATCAACCGCAAGATGTCTATTGGCGAGGCCAAGGCCCGTCGCGCCAAGAAGGAGATGGTGGAGGCCAACCTGCGACTGGTCATCTCCATTGCCAAGAAGTACACCAACCGCGGTCTGCAGTTCCTGGACCTGATCCAGGAGGGCAACATCGGTCTGATGAAGGCGGTGGACAAGTTCGAGTACCGTCGTGGCTACAAGTTCTCCACCTACGCCACCTGGTGGATCCGGCAG
>JAUXBK010000112.1 GCA_030619405.1 Sedimenticola sp.
CGCTACACGGTCGATCCCGGCTGGCAGATACCCCATTTCGAGAAGATGCTCTACACCCAGGCCCAGCTCGCCAGGCTCTACCTGCAGGCGGCCCGGGTGCTCGGTCGTCCCGAGTACCTGGCGGTGGCCCGGGATACCCTGGATTTCGCCCTCTCCGGGCTGCGGGGGGAACGGGGGGGCTTTATCGCCAGTCTCTCTGCGGTCGACCCGCAGGGGGAGGAGGGGGGTGGTTATCTGTGGCACCCGTCCCAGCTGGAACAGGTGCTGGATGCGCAGGAGCTGGCCTTTGCCCGCAGGCGCTGGCAGCTGCAGGGGACCCCTGCCAACGACGGGGGCCATCTGCCCGTCGCTGGAGAGTCCCTGGAGCAGATCAGCCGCGAGACGGGGCAACCGGTGCAGGCGCTCAGGCAGCTGGAGCAACAGACCCGGGAGAAGCTGCTCCGTTCCCGGACCCCCAGGAACCACCCCCGGGACAGGAAGCAGCTGGCGGCCTGGAACGGACTCATGCTGTCGGCGCTGGTGGACGGTGCGGCCACCCTGGGGGAGGAACGCTATCGCCAGGCGGCCTCTGCATTACGGGACTATCTGGTGACGCGTCTGTGGGACGGGGAGAGCCTGTATCGGGCGCGGGCTCCAGAGGGGCGGATCGGCACGCCCGCCCTCGAAGACTATGTCTACGTGGCGGTCGGTTTGCACGACTGGGCCACGCTCTCCGGCTCGGAAGCGGATCGGAAGCTCGCCCTCCGCCTGGCCCGGGCGGCCTGGAAAAAATTCTATCGAAAGGGGGGCTGGCAGAATACGGAACAGCTGTTGATACCCGGGATCGCCACCGAGCCGGCCATCTCCGACGGGCCGCTGCCCTCACCACCGGCGATGTTGATCGACCTGAGTTTTCGGCTGAATGACCCGGAGATGCAGCACAAGGGGCGGGAAGCGATGGCCGTGGCCGCTGCCATGGTTAGTGAAAACCCCATCTGGTATGCCACCCAGGTGAGGAACCTGTGGCGACTGCCCGGGAGCCGGTGATCCCACTTCCCCGGTTCCAGGGAGCGCCTGGGTATTCCCTAGAGCTTCACTCCCGGTAACGCATCCGGGTGCCGTGCAGCAGCGACAGCGTGATCTCTTCGGAGGAGAGCTGTTTCGGAAAAAAGGCCCCAGAGATCCTGGCGCCGTTGATGCTGCTCCCTTCCATTCGGGTGTGCGAAAGGTCCACCCCGCGCAGATCGCACTGGCGCAGATAGCAGCCACTCAGATCCAGACCTTCCGCATCCAACCCCTGCAGGATCACCCCGCGCAGGTCGCTGTCGCGGAGATCACATGACTCGCCCGCCCGTCGGCGCCGGTTGAATTCTTTGACACGCCCCTCTCTCAGCAGTTGATAGAGTGGGTCATTCAATCTCTTTGGCATTGCCATCCAACGATTCCTCCACTTTTCGACTGGTTCTCCTGTTCTGATTATGGATCAAAACGACAAGAGTGCCAGCGCTCGGCTAATAAAATCTGGAGAGGCTATTCAGCATTGCCCGTGGATCGTGGCGGCCACCACTCAGTGCTGAAACTAGGATGCGCTGAATAGTTACAACCTGCTTTTACTCCAGACCTCAACACCATGATTAGATCATGAATATATATCTTATTAGTTCTAATAAAAAAATACATTTTCAGACGAAAATTGGACACTCTGCAACGAGTACAGCCCGTTGCCGGCACCAAAAAAATGACAGGATTTACAGGATTGATCAGAATTTACAGAATTACATAAACCTGTAAATCCTGTTAATCCTGTCCATTTATTGAGGCGATTTTGAACGGAAATGGCGAGGTCTGTACTCGGCCCTCGGTCCTGATTCCTATCGTGTCACGCCGATATAGATTGCGGTCAGCGTCAGCAGCGCCCCGGTCAGATCCAGGAAAGTGGTAGGCCGGGCGAACAGGAGGATGTCCCAGCCGAAGGAAAGCGCCGGCTGCAGCAGGATGGTGATGCCGGTGATGGTGAGGGTCGCCCGCGGGATGTTGCGGGAGATGAGGTACCAGCCCAGTGCCTGGCAGAGCACCCCATAGGCCAGCAGATAGAGGAAGGAGGCGCGATCGGGAATGGCAAAGGTCTCCTCTGACAGCGGGATCTCCAGCCCCAGCAGCAGGGCGCAGACGGCGGCCATGACCGTCATACTCCAGATCGGGCTGGGATTACGCCGGGCGTGCTGCATGCGCCGCAGGATCATCATGTAGGCGGCATAGAAGAGGGCGGTCGCCAATCCCAGCAGCACACCACTGCGCCACTCATCCGAAAGGTGTCCCCAGCCCGGCCCTACCAGCAGCAGCAACCCGAAAATGGCCAGGATCACGGCGCTCAGGGTGCGCCAGGTCACCCGCTCTCCCAGGAACAGCGCACCGGCGGCGATCATCACGAACACCTGGAAATTCCCCAGCACCGTGGCCAGCCCCGGGCCGACACCCTCGATGCTTCGGTGCCACACGCTGAGGTCGGCCGCAAACATCAGTCCGGCCGCCATGGCCCAGAGCAGGGTCCGGACTCCGATCTGGAGACGCTCCCGCAGCAGCAGGGCGACCACCACCAGCGCCAGGGCGCCGAACAGCATACGGTAGAAGCCGGCGCTGACAGGCCCCACCCCGGATACCTTGACGAATACCGAGGAGAAACTGATCAGCACGGCGCCGGCGGCCAGACCCAGGATGGCAGTTGGTTGGTTGAGGGGTGGATTTCGGGTATCTGACATAGCTCTCGTCAGCAATCAGGGGTGGACAGTATACCCCAGCAGACAGCCTCCCGATCCCCACAAAAAAGCGGCTCTTTCGCGCCACCCTGATCGTGTTTCAATTATTGAGGTTCTTGCATAATTCTTAAATCCCCTCTCCCGGGGGAAGAGGTGGTATTTAGCAAGAGCTTCTGTTGTAATTCATTTCAGCGCACCTCTGTCACGTCGGTTTCAGCAGAGGATCGAGGCCGGATCAGGGTACCAGCCCCCCGCCTGTCGGTCCTTCTTAAAGAACCTTGACAGTCGACCGATAAACGTCAGTATAAGCCTGACAGGGCACCCCGGAGCCGACCGTTCCTTGAACACAACTGACAACCACCCCGCTGAGGAAAATACTCAGCTGACCCCTCTTGTCCTGGCGCAGCGGGTGAGCGACCTGGTCTCGTTACCCGATGTCTACCTGAGGGTTCGGACACTGCTGGATGACCCGGACGCCACGCTCAACGACATCGCCGGGGCGATCTCCCTCGATTCCGGCCTTACCACTCGACTACTGCGTATTGCCAACAGCGCCTATTTTGGCTTTTCCGCGCAGATCGACAGCGTCACCCGCGCCATCACACTGGTTGGCACCCAGCAGGTTCACGACCTGGTGCTTGCCACCTCTGTGGTAAATGCCTTTTCCGGCGTGGCCGTGGAAGGAATGGAGATGAAGCGCTTCTGGCGGACCAGCCTGCTGTGTGCTGCCGGTTCCAGGGTGTTGGCAGAGCGTTGCGGCATCCTCGACAGTGGACGCATATTCATCGCCGGCCTGCTGGCGCATGTCGGCCGGCTGGTGCTCTGGCTGCAGCAGCCAGCTGCCATGCGGCAGGCGCAGCTGGCGGTTGGGCAGCAGGGTACGACCATCCATCAGGCCCTGGATGAGATACTGGGTTTCGATGATGCCGCGATAGCCGATGAACTGCTCAACTGCTGGAATCTGCCTGATACCCTGGTGGAACCGGTGCGTCGTTACCCCCATCCCGCGAGTGATCAGGGTGCGTTGCTGGAAGCATCCATAGTACATATCGCCTCGGCGGTCGCTGACGCGGCCGGCCAGCAATCCAGCCGGGATGAGCTGATCCGACAACTGGATGGCACCGCCTGGTCGGCCACCGGGCTCACCCCTGACTCACTGGTCACCCTGATGGAGGAAGCGGAGACGCTCACGGCGGAACTGGCGGAGATGTTTCTACCGGCTCTACCACCAGTAACGGCGTAGCAGACGGCGCGCAGCAAACAGATTGTAGGATGCGGTGAGCCTGCGAACCGCATTACCTGCTGATGGCAGGGATGGAGGGAATGCAGGTTTCATCTCGTTCCCACGCTTGGCGTGGGAACGTCGGACGTGGCGCTCCAGCGCCATAGGCGCGGGTTGGATGCGAACAGTACCGGCAGCGGTCACTACGATGCCCTGTTCGCCCTGTGTTCCTGCAGAATAGCAACCGGCGGCAGTGAGGTTTCATTCAAAACCCCTGCTATCGCCGGTGCACCGGGCAGATTGTCGACTGCCTGTATATAGGCACTATCTCCCAGTGCGTTCATAACCTTGTGGCGAATGCTGGCGCTCCCCCCCAGCAACTTGTCCGCCGCTTCCCGGGGCACAGGCCTGCTGATGAAATAGCCCTGGATCTCGTTGCACCCAAGTTCCTGCAGAAAACGCAGCTGAGCTTCGCTCTCCACACCCTCGGCGATCACAGAGAGTCCCATGCCATGGGACATGGCAATAATAGAGCTGACGAGCGAGGCATCCGACGGGTTGCTCGTGATATCGGAGATGAAAGTCCGGTCGATCTTGAGCTTATCCACCGGAAAACGTTTGAGACAGCTCAGGGAGGAGTATCCGGTGCCAAAGTCATCGAGGGATATCTGCATGCCGGCACGGCTGAACCTGTCCATGGTGGCGACAGCGCTGTCCACGTTCTGCATCACCACACTCTCGGTAATCTCCAGTTCAAGAATGCTTGGTGGCATACCTGAGTCCGCAACCTGGTTAAGCAGGTTCGCGGCAAAAGCCTCACTTTGGAACTGTACCGGAGAGAGGTTAACGGCAATCGAGATCTCACCGTAGCCCTTTTCCCACCACATTTTGCTCTGCAGGCAGGCGGTGCGTATCACCCAACTACCGATCTTGTGTATGATACCGCTTTGCTCCGCCAGTGGTATGAAATCATTCGGAGGAACCAGCCCGAGCCTCGGATGCTTCCAACGCACCAGTGCCTCCATTCCGGTGATGCGGGCTGACTGCAAATCCACTTTGGGCTGGTAATAGAGAATAAGCTCGCCCTGCTCAGTGGCCTTGAATAACTCGTTTTCGAGTCGTACCTGCTGTTTGAGTTGCTTGTCGATATCATTCGAATAGAACGTATATTTGCTGCGTCCGCTGCTCTGTTTTGCCTGACGCATGGCACTGCTGGCATGGCTTAACAGATGGTCGGCTGTATGCCCATCGTCCGGGAACAGACTCAGCCCGATATTGGCATTCAGATAGATCTCATTTCCCTCGATGGTGACGGCCTTTTTGAAGCTGCTGAATATGCGATTGATAACCCGGACCACAGATTCAATTTGCTGCAGATCAGAGAGCAGAATAACGAACCGGTCGTTGTTTATCCGTGAGATACTGAATGTCGGCACCTCCTTGTCGATAACCGACACCGTATCAGTGCTGCGCAGAATCCTTTTCAATTTGACAGAGACCGCCTTGACGCTCTTTGTGGCTACGGTAACACCAAACGTATCGTTTATACGCTGCAGCATATCGATGTCTAGAATCATCACCACGGCCTTGGTGTTATTGCGGCGTGCCCGTTCGATCGCCTGTGAAATGCGGTCAAACAGCAACAGCTGATTGGGCAGACCGGTTGAGTCGTCACGGTACAACTTGGACGCATCGGCGTTTTGACTCTCCAGCAGGGCCTGTTCCAGTTGCTGCACCTGCTGTTTCAGATCGCTCAAAGAGCTCATGCCATCATCCGGGTCGGTGTCGACCAATCGCAGGGAGGTTGTCGTCTGTTGCCCGTCCGTTTGGGATATCTCCCTTTTCGGCGCTGCCATAGCTTGTGCCGGTGGGTGATTCTCCTGCGGGACGATATCGTCTGTTGAATTGGCTGCATGGTCCTTCTGCGACCATCCGACGACGCGATTGCGACCATTCTCCTTGGCCGCGTACAGTGCTATGTCGGCCTGATTGACCATTTCACTGGGATCGGGGGCACCGTCAGCGAGGCTGGATACACCGAAGCTGGCGGTTATCCGAATCGCGCTGGTGAATTTGATCTCGTTTCCGTTCAGCAGGGCAGAGCGCATGCGCTCTGCAACGGAATGGGCAAACGCCATGTCAGCCCCTTGCAGCACGACACAAAACTCCTCCCCGCCATATCGTCCCACCAGGTCGTTTGGGCGCACTGTATTGATGAGAATGCCGGCCACCAGTTTAATTACCTTGTCACCGGTGGCATGCCCGAATCGATCATTGACCGATTTGAAATGATCGATGTCGGTCATGATACAGCTGAGTTCTTCACCCTGTTCCCGTGCTTCCTGAAAAAGGGTCTTGAAGCCCTCGAAGAAGGAGCGCCGGTTCATACAGTTGGTCAAGGGGTCACGTGTTGCAAGCAGTTGCAGTTCCTGGTTCTGACGTGAAATCTCTCTTTGGCTCTGCTTGAGGCGACCAAGCGTCTGTTCCAGTTCGGTGTTCTTGTGCTCTATCTCGGTAACGTCATCGAAAGTGACCAGTGCACCCCGAACCTCATTGGATTGGCCATTGATGGGCGACGCGCTGACCTGAAATGTATACCTTTCTTTCATTTCTGTTATCAGTTTGAGTTGAACACGCGTGTTCACTGTCTCACCCTGGTTGATCCTGGTCCAGGGGAAAAGTGTCTTCTCCCGTGCTTCACCGTTGATCTCCCAATCGAGATCACGAGCCTTCTTTCCCATCAGTGTTTTTGCTGTCAGGCCGGTCTTTTTGGCAAAGGCTGCGTTGGCAAACAAGATATGCTCTTTCTGGTCGAGAATGAGCAGTCCCTCGGCCAGGGTATCCAGTGCCTTGCGCACCCGGTCGGGTATGACGGCATCGGGATTGAGTTCCCTCAGGGCGCGTTTCAGAAAAACAAGATAGAGCAGAAAGCCCACCAGGGCGACGAACAGGGTGAGGCCGTAGAAGGAGTTTTGAAACAGTGATTCGTCCTCCATGACACCCAGTGGTGGAAAACTCACCTCGAAACTTCCCCAGGGTTCCCCCCCGTTGTAGATGGGTACTCTGATCTGTTCGGCCGTGGAATGCTCCCCAGCCTCAAGATCCCAGTGCTGGTTGTGATCACCGGCTTCTGAGACCAGATCGCCCGATTTGCGCCTGAGCGCCGCCGATTGGACACTTTCGTTGCGTTCAGTCGCTGACCTCAGGATGTCACCGACAGAGGTCATTTGATGCGCCATGATGGCAGCGGAGATCTGGACGGCGAGTGATTCGGAAATAATCTTTCTGGCTTGTAGTTCAGAGTCTTTTTCCCCCGGTGCTACACCAAGAAATTGACTCAGCAGGAGGATGCTTACCGTCAGCATGACCAGTCCAAAACTCAGCCGTGTGGTGTGCGATGGTCGGTGTATGATCACAAATATTTTCCTGTAATTCTCAACGCTCTGTATCGCTGTATTCGAACATTTTCTCCACCCGTTCCTGCTTGTCTGGAGGGCCATTCTCCGGTTGTTTGGCGTCGGCCCTGCGACGGCGTGTGGTATCCGCGGCAGTACCCAGGATAGGCAGTGGATCGAACTGTTTCCAGAGCGGGACCACAGACAGAAAGCTGCTCATCAGAGAGCCTGCCCGTAGCGCCCAGCTGACAAATCCGGCCGTCAGTGTCATGGTAAAACCGGCCGCCGCTTCTACGTTGAGATTGTTACGCTTCTCCTGCGCTTCGATGAGCTCATCCAGCTCCTGTTGCATCTGATCCAATCCATCGATGAATGCGGTATCGTCCATGACCGATCTGTATACAATGGGCTCAGACGTTGTTATTGCTAGCGGCGCATTCAGTGAATTCTTCAGGTCGAACAGGGGATACCCCCCCTTTTTGGCGATTGGAATCTCGTGGTCAGACGAAGCGAAGCCGGCTTGTTCGTCTGTCGCCATGCTCGCAATCAATGCACCGTCCATGATCAGGGGTGCAGGCATCCCATCGAGCAGGTCCGGCGAGACCGTCGGGCTGGGAGGGCCTCCGACCCGGGTCGGGGCATCGTCATTGATGGCAGCGTTGGTGGCTGTCCCAGTATCTGCTTCACTCGTGTTGACATCCAATCTGACCGGGCTGCTATCGACTGTCCCGATATCGAAGCTGGGTGTCGCCAGTGCGGTCACCAGGAGTTCCGGATCGACGACGATATCAGCGGATGGCGGTACAGGGACCTTCATCGTCGGGGCGGTGGACAGCCGCTCGTGAGAGCCTTCACCATCGGTATAGCTGACCACGACACTGATACGGGTGCCGGCGTCGGTATCACCCAGGGTATA
>JAUXBK010000207.1 GCA_030619405.1 Sedimenticola sp.
CGGTGATGATCCAGAAAAAACCGGTATAGAGAACCCAGAGAATGGGTATCCCCCAGATGCGCCGGTCATACCACCCGAAAAGCCGCACTATCTGGGTTAGCGCCAGGATCAGGGTCAGCAGCGCCGTGAGCCAGGGGGTGGGCAGCAGGAGCAGTTCCAGCAGCAGGGCACCGAGGGCCACCAGGGTCAGGGTGTCCACCAGCGGGTACTGCTTCGGCGTGTGCCCGGGTATCACCGCCTTGGTGAAAAAAGGCATCACCCGCCCGCTGAGGATGATCAGCAGCAGTATGATCAGGTAGAGCATCAGATCGGTACCCCGGCTGGCCGTGTCAGTGATCCCCAGTGCCTGCAGGTGAACCAGCAGGTTGGCCAGGGCCATCGCCAGCAGCAGTGGTACGAATATCCGGTTTATCTTCTGAGTGCCTTTCCAGAGTGGTGGGGCGATTGCCGCTACGACGGCGGGGAGAAACAGCAGGTCGGTCAGGGCGATCAACGGCGCCGGCAGGGTGCCGGCAAACGCCGGCGCCACCCGGCCGGCAAGCCACAACAGGGTGAGCAGGATCAGTGGAGTGCCGCTGGGGGTGTTGACGCCGGTCCAGTTCCTGACAGCGGTAAGCAGAAAGCCGGCAATTACGGCGGTGGTATACCCGAACAACATCTCATGGCTGTGCCAGCCGATGGCGCCGTAGTAGGCGCCGGTGTCGATCTTGCCCGACCAGGCCGCCAGCCAGATGCCCAGAAGCGCGACGGCGGAGAGCGCGGCGGCGGCGAAGAAGGGCCTGAACCCCAGCGCGAACAGTGCCAGGCCGGTGCGGGGCAGGGGGGGCTTGGAAGGCTCAGAGTGGATTTTCAGCATGACAGGAGAGGTTACACGAATCGGCGATTGAATAAAAAATGCGGGCCGAAGCCCGCACTCGATTGGTACTAGGAGCCTGTCCGAGAATAGGAACCGTAGCGAGGGGAATCCATTTTGAGTCAGATTTCCCGATTAAATGAGGCGAATATTGGACATATTTAACGAATTTAATCGGGAAATCTGGCCAAAATGGGTTTTCCGCAGTAGGTTCTCTATTCTCGGACAGGCTCCTAGGCTGCACCCGGTTCGGAATCAGGGGATTACTTGGACTCGGTGGCCGGCGCCGGTGCCTGGGGGGCTACCGGGGCGGCATATGGATAGGCATAGGGCGTGTAGCCATAGCCGTATCCATAGGGAGAACCATAGCCGTATCCATAGGGAGAACCATAGCCATAGCCATAGTTGCGACCGCGGCCCCAGCCGGAACCGCGCATCCCCATGCTGAAGCTGATGCCGAAGTCCCCCCAGCCATCACCAAACCAGTCATTACCCCAGCCGCCGGGACCACCACCCCAGGGGCCCCACCAGGCAGAGGCAGAAGCAGAGGCACCGAGCAGCGCAGCAATGGCAACAGCTTTTACAATAGTTTTCATCATCTCTCTCCTACTTGATCCAAACATCGAAAAACATTAGCTCCCCTTTTTAGATCCCGCGTAGGATAGTATATTAGCATATATTAAATAATGCAATATGCAGATCGGGAATCATGGGTTTTTTCGGGCCTGGTCACGTTTTCCTCGTTCCCACGCTCTGCGTGGGAGCCGTGACCGGAGACGCTCCGCGTCGCCAACGGCAGGTACTCTGCCAGAAACGGGGCGCAGAGCACCCCTCCTCGGGGTTCCCACGCAGAGCATGGGAACCAGTAACCCCGTTAATTCAGTGCCATTCGGGCCTGGTCACGTTTGTTGAACAGCAGGGGTGCCACCTCCTCGAAGGTACTGGCAAAATGCACTCGAATACCTTTTCGGATATGCTCCGGCACCTCGGCAAACTCCCCGCGGTTGTCCTCCGGGAGGATCAGTTCTCTCAACCCGGCGCGCCGGGCGGCGATCATCTTCTCCCGGATGCCTCCGATCGGGAATACCTGGCCGGTCAGGGTGAGCTCTCCAGTCATGGCGATGTGGCGGACCGGTTTACCCCGAGCCAGTGACAGCAGGGCCGAGGCGATGGTGATGCCGGCGCTGGGGCCGTCTTTGGGGGTTGCGCCTGCGGGGACGTGCAGGTGAATGAAGCTTTTCTCGAAGAACGCAGAGTCTGCACCAAACGCTTCGGCGTGGCTGACGATGTAGCCGTAGGCGATCTCCGCCGACTCCTTCATCACGTCGCCCAGCTGGCCGGTGAGCTTGAATCCCCGGTTGAAACTGTGGGTTCGCACCGCCTCGATGCTGAGGATGGCGCCGCCCATGGAGGTCCATGCCAGGCCGGTTACCACGCCGGGGCCACCCATCCGGCGTTCGTCACGGAACAGCGGGCTTCCCAGGTACTCTTCCAGATCCCCCTCGGTGACCGTGATTGGAGGTTTCTCCCCATCCAGGAACCGGACCACGCCCTTGCGTACGATCTTGCCAATCTGTTTCTCCAGCCGGCGTACCCCCGCATCCCGAGCATAGCCTTCGATGATGCCGCGCAGGGCGGGCGCGCCGATCTTTAGCTGGTTCCGTTTCAGGCCGGCCCGCGCCAGCTGTCTCGGCAGCAGGTAGCGGCGGGCGATCTGCTGCTTCTCCTGGGCGATATAACCGGAAAGGGTGATCTGTTCCATGCGGTCGAGCAGCGGGGCGGGAATGGTGTCCAGCTGGTTGGCGGTGCAGAGGAACAGCACCTTGGAGAGGTCGAAGCGCAGATCCAGGTAGTGGTCGAGGAACTCGTTGTTCTGCTCCGGGTCCAGCGCCTCCAGCAGGGCCGATGCCGGGTCACCCTGAAACGAAGCGCCGATCTTGTCGATTTCGTCCAGCATGATCACGGGGTTCCCGGTGCCCGCCTCTTTCATCGCCTGAAGGAACTTGCCCGGCATGGCGCCGATATAGGTACGCCGGTGCCCCTTGATCTCCGCTTCGTCCCGCATGCCCCCCACCGAGAAGCGGTAGAAGGAGCGGCCCAGTGCGTTGGCGATGGACCGGCCGATGGAGGTCTTTCCGACCCCGGGCGGACCCAGCAGCAGGATGATAGAGCCGGCTACCTCGCCCTTCATGATGCCGACGGCTAGAAACTCCAGGATGCGCTGTTTCACGTCATCCAGGCCGTAGTGGTCCCGGTCCAGACTCTTGCGGGCCAGCTTCAGGTCGAGCCGGTCCTGAGAGTGCACCCCCCAGGGCAGCACACTGATCCAGTCGACGTAGTTGCGGGTGAGCGCGTATTCGGGGGAGCCGGTCTCCAGCATCGCCAGCTTGTCCATCTCCTCCTTGACCCGCAGGGCGGCCTGATCCGGCAGGGTGAGTTGGTCCAGCCGCTGCTGGAACTTCTCCAGCTCGGCGGTGCGGTCGTCCTTGGCGATCCCCAGCTCTTTCTGGATCACCTTCAACTGTTCGCGCAGAAAGAATTCACGCTGCTGTTTTTCCATCTGTCCTTCAACCGAGCGGCGGATCTCGTGCTGGGCCTTGGCCAGTTCCAGTTCGTGGTTGAGCAGCACCAGCACCCTCTCCATCCGTGGCAGCAACTCTACCGTCGCGAGGATCTCCTGCAGCTGCTGCTTGCTGGCAGTGGTGAGGCTGGCTGCAAAGTCCGCTAAGTGGGAGGGGTCGTCCGGTCCCATCCGGTCGAGGAAGATCTTCAGCTCCTCCCCATACAGGGGGTTCAGGGGTAACAGCTCCTTGATGGTGTTGATGACGGCCAGGGCATAGGCCTTGATCTCGCCCTTGGCCGCCCCCCGGTGTTCATCGTAGTAATGCACCTGAGCGGTGAAAGGTTTCTTGGTCTCCAGAACCTTTTCGATGCGGAAACGCTGCACGCACTCCACCAGTACCTGCAGATGGCTGTCCACCTGCTGCACCCGATGGATCCGACAGACGGTGCCGATGGAGCTGAAATCGTCAGGCTTCGCCTCCTCGGAGGTAGGGGCATCGGCGAGGACTACCCCCATCAGACTGTGACCGGCCTTGGCTACCGCCTCCAGGGTCGATTGCCAGTGACCGGCATCCATCAGCAACGGCACTGCCTGCCCCGGAAAGAAAGGGCGACTGGTGACGGGCAACAGATGCAGGACACCAGGCATCACATCAGCGGGGCGTGCCAGGGGATGATCGGTGAGCAGGTCGACCGACTCTTCGATTATCGTATCGTCATTCATATTTGGGGATCGTGTCTGGAGTGGACCAAAGGGCACACGTATACATCGTTACCCAAATATCGTGTCACTTTGATGTTTTACAAGTCGCATTGGCCAATTGGATGAAATCCTTCACCGACAGGGATTCGGCCCTCAGACCGGGGTCGATGCCGACACTCTCGATCAGTGCGGCATCGACCAGCGATTTAAGGCTGTTGCGCAGGGTCTTGCGGCGCTGAGAAAAGGCGCTCGACACCAGTTGTGAGAAGCAGGAGCGGTCGTCGATGTGGAGAGGTTGCTGCAGCGGTGTGAGTCTGACGAAGGCCGAATACACCTTTGGGGGAGGATTGAATGCACCCGGGCCGATCGTGAACAGGGGCTCTACTTGACAGCGGGCCTGCAGCATCACCGACAGGCGACCATACACCTTGGTGCCAGGTCCTGCCGCCATCCGCTCCACCACCTCTTTCTGCAGCATGAAGTGCAGGTCACGGATACAGTCGGCCTGGTCGAGCAGGTGAAACAGCAATGGGGTGGAGATGTTATAGGGCAGA